>JBFFCW010000029.1:0-17730 GCA_041559695.1 Desulfobacterales bacterium | reverse complement strand
GATCCGGTTTTGAAAAGAAATGGTATCGAAATCAAAAAATGCAGCATTCCGGTGCACCATTACGGCCGGCTGGATAAGGAAAAGCTGGATCGCAAAGGGGAAATCTATTTTGATATTGGCGAAAAAAAACTGTCCGAGATGGGTGAGGATATTAATGCCTTGCGGGAATTGGCGATTCAGGCCACCATTTTGGAGAAAAACCAGGAAGCGTTTGAATTATGGCAAAGACTGCTTGCCCTGAATCCGGCCCCGAAGCTGGCTGCGATTGCCTATGTGAATCTGGGGACTATTTACTGCCGGCTTGCGAAATTTGACGATGCCCTGGATGCGGCTAAAAGAGCGGTTGAATGTGCCCCGGATCTGAAAGAAGCTCGCTACAACCATGCAATGGCCGAGTTGCATTGCGGAAATGCGCAAAACACCATCCGCATTCTCGAGAGCCTTTTAGACGGTTTTCCCGATTATCCGCCGGCCCAGTTTATTCTATCGGCCGCTTACTGCTGTGCAGGTCAAAAAGAGAACGGCGTTGATGGCATTCGAAAACTAAAAGACACGCCGTTGGGGGACCACTTGGAAATTCCCTGCTTAGAACTTGGCCAGAGCCTCATTTTAGCCGGGAAGATTGAGTATGCACTACGGGTGCTCGGGGCTGCGATTGAATGCGATGTCGTTAATAAAGAGATTTTGGATTTATTTACCGAATGCATTAAAATGAACGACAAGGCCCAGCAACTGTCGGAAACCGCACCAACAGGGCTAACAGATCGACCACCTGTTAGATTTGAAGATTTCCCTCAATAAGATATGGCGAATATTTATGGAGGGTCGGGTGCCGATGGCGATTGAATTGTTTGAATTACGACCATAAAGCAGTCGACATTTAAGATAATTGCCTGAACCTATAACTTAAAGAAAGTTGATGTGCAAAAAAAACTGGCCTCGGTAATCGAGGCCTTTTATATCTGAGATTCGCAACGCTGACGTATTGTAGATTAACGTTGCGCAGTAAATGAGTGATCCGCAATTTTATTACCGGCTGTCAGGGTGAGCCTCTCAAACCGGCGGCCAGATTGTTATTAATATCGATGACGATATTGAGTTTGTCCGGTGCCGGTGATGCTATGGTTTCGAAAATTCGCCGATCGATAAATGCTGCCAGTCGCAGAATGTCCAGGCGCAATTTCTTGGACAGCTCGTGATCCTCGCGCGACAGTTCACTTTGAAAGATACTCCAGATCCGCTGGTTATATTTCAGCGCTTCCTCTAATCTATTGTCGCGATCCGGCGCATCCCAGCCGTCCTGACATTCTTTGAGCTTTACGGCCGCTTTGGTGAGCACAGCCGCCTCGATTTCGCGGCCGGACTGGGTAGCTTGGTTGACGCTTTCATATGTTCTGAGCGATTGTGTCTGTGCATGCGCGTACATGTTTTAGAACCTCCTGTTCATAACCGATTAATTCGCCGGCGAGTTTTAAGGCCCGGTAGAAGTTGCCCCCCAGGATATTTTCGTTAATTTGATTGATGTGTCCGGCTATCCTGGGGGATACATCCAGCAAATCGCGAACCAATTTCCAATAGGTGGGTTGGCAATCCGTTAGATTTTCTTCATCGATGTACATGAGCTGAATGATAAAATAGATTCGGCTGCAGGGCGATGTCGCATCTTTTTCGCTTAAAATATCTTTCTGACGCAGAACCGGCACGTTGTTTTCAATGATCAAATCGGTATTTTTGGTATTACCGTTGGTCACCACGGCGCCGCTGACGATCATTTTCTCATTTGGTTTTAACGTGATTTTTAAGGCCATTTTTGTCGCCGTCCGGCAATCACCACCGGTTCAAACCGCTGGTTGATCGATCATGAGCGAATCTTCGCGTTGGTATCAAATCGGACTGAACAATCTGCAGGGTAAAAAGATTCAGCGATCAGGTCGGTCTGATCCGGAGGGGGATTGCTCCCCCTCCTGAACCAATTTTACTTAGAACAGTCTCAGAACGCCCTGAGCTGCCTGAGAGGCCAGACTTAATGAGGTGGTACCCAGAGCCTGACGCGTCTGCAGCATCAGCATGTTGGCGCCTTCCTCATTCATGTCGGCTTCCGTCAGCTTGGAGGCACCGTCGCCCAGCGTATTGATCATCTCCGCGGTGAACTCTTCGCGCGCCGTGATGATTGACAGATTACTGGACAGCGTTTTGCTCTGTACCCTCAGCTCACCCCGCGCCGCCTCAAGACGATCGATGGAAGCTTCAATATCGGTCGTATTGAGTGTGGTACCAGCGACCCAATTCGAACCCTTAGTGGCCATTTCATCTTGTAAGCCAGTAATATTGAAATCTATATCGGTTCCGCCGAAACCGGTAAGATTCAGATAAGATAGGTCGGCTTCGGAGGCGAACTGGACCGTTAATTCGGCCTCTTGAAGCAGGTTGACGCCCTTGTAACCGGAATCTCGAGCCATCTCATTAATCTGATCGATAACCGTCTCATACTGAAGGGCGAAAGTGCTGGCATCCGTTGATGTGGCGGACAAAGCGGATTGCGCCAGCGATTTGGCCTGGGCGATCAGGGTGTTGATGTTTTCGACACCGACATTGGCGGCTTTAATTGTCTGAATGGCTTCAGACATGCCGTCTTTGCGTGCGGCCAGGTCAGCTGCCCGCAACCGGTGTTCCTGAGCGGTGAAAAAATTGATCGGATCATCCAGGGCGCTGTTGATTCTCAGGCCTGTAGCTAAACGTTTCTGGACAATCTCAAAATCCTTAGACGTCTGTTGCAGGCTGAACAAATTCGCCCGCATGCCGGGAGTTAAGCTTATTGTACTTAGTGCCATGATAAGGTTTCCTTTCCTAGGTGTCTATTTTGGCGTTTCTGCCAATCGGGTTATTAAATTACCGCTAAATTCTGTGTTTGTGATTGCCGTATCGGTCTCGAAATACTCACCCCGCCTCCTTTCAGACCAAATTTTTTTCGGCTACCATATTGTTATCGGAAGTACTTCAAATTACTTTAGTGTTTTCTGCATTCTGGCGCTCCACCCCAGAGACGTTCATGTACGACCGTTAATTTCGAGTGGTTCGACGTGATTGTATGTTGTATCAGCGGTTCCCCATGTTCCTTTAGTATTATTAACCCATAAGAAAAGCGGCACTTGTATAAAAAGAATTATTTGAAAATATGAATTCGAAAGCTATAAGGAACTGAATTAAAATGGTTTTTTAATAAAATCCCTGAATATTTGCATTCATATTTCGAGAATATTGCATTTGCCGGTGGAGTGGTGTATGCAATTACCTCTATTAAGATATGGGATTATGAGCTAAAATAAGGTAAATACAAAGATTTCGGAATTGAGTCTTAAACCATGGAGAACGGTAGTATTGGAGCAGGGTATTGTGATTCGCCTTAAAATAGATGAATTAAAGCCGGGCATGATTTTGGCCCGATCGGTGCACAATCAGCAGGATTTGCAGTTGCTGGAGAAGGACAGCTCCCTGACAAAGAAACGAATCTGGATGCTCAAAACCTGGGGAATCGATCAGGTCAGCATCAAAGGCATACCAAAAAACGATGGCACAACTGATTTCGAGGCTGAATTAGAGACCAAAGAAAACATCGAAACGCAATTGCGGGCAAAATTTGCAGATGTCACCGATGATCCGGTAATGGAGGAGATTATGAAAGCCGCCAGCCGGCAGCTACAAAAAAACTTGAGTGACCCGGAAAAGGAAAATGAATCCACCTGATCTGGATCGAATTTTATCCCGGGTCGATGATTTGCCGACGCTTCCCAGAACGGTATTAAGGATTACGGAGCTCGTAAACGACCCCAAGTCTTCGGCCCGTGATCTGGCCCGGGTGATCACCGATGACCAGGTGCTGGCCGCCAGGCTTCTGAAACTGGTCAATTCATCTTTTTATGGGTTCCCCCAGCGGATATCGACCATCACCGGTGCCATCGTATTGCTGGGCTTTGATGCCATCCGCAACCTGCTGTTGACCACCTCGGTATTTGACCTTTTTTCAAATCGCAGGAAAACCAGCCTGATCAGACAGGAGCAATTCTGGGATCATTCCCTGGGTTGCGCCGTGGGAGCCAAAGTCATCGGCAACTACCTGCGTTACGGCAAGGTCGAAGAGCTGTTTGTATCCGGTCTGTTGCATGATATTGGCAAAATAGTGGAAATGATTTTTCTGCCGCAGGCTTTCAAGGAGATTAATGATCTGGTCAAGGACCAAAATATTTTGATGATTGCGGCCGAAGAAAAAATTCTGGGATACAGTCACCCCCAGATCGGCAATCTGTTGGCTGAACGCTGGAACCTGCCGCCCAAGCTAATCAGTGTCATTTCGCATCATCACCAACCCAGCGAAGCCGGGCGATTCGTGCTGGAAGCGGCCATTGTTCATCTGGCGGATATTCTCTGCCGATCGATCGACATCGGATACGGGGGCGATAATAAGATGCCCGCACTGGATAAAACGGCCTGGGACAATTTGCGGATCAAACCCCGGGCAATCGAGTCGATGCTGGCAGAGATCAGCAAAGAGTTTGAAGATATCAGCCTTTTTATCACCTATTCGCCTTAAATCCTTAAAGCATTCGCCGGACGAGCTTATCCCTTCGCATATTGCCATGATTTTATCAGCAAGACTGAGGGAATTTTTGCAAAATGCAAAAAAACATCCGCTTATTTTACACCCGTTACTTGCGTTTGATCATCCGGATTTGCCTTTTACAAGCATTTTTAACACGCCGTTGTTTTAGCTTCGAAAGAGCGTTTCCACAAAATATTGTGGCACCTGATTCTTAAGATTACCGCATATTGAAGTGGCCTTTCCACTCGTTTGAACCTCAAATCCCCGCGTCCGCCGATTATTCAACTTCTCAATGATGACGGCATGGATATTGCTAAAAGATACCTCGTCGGTTTTCACTTCTGTAACGAGCTATCTGCGCGAATATTCGATATTATTTAAAACGCAATGTTCCCGAAAAAGTAATGCTGTATTTTCCCAACCCGCGATAAGGAGGAGAAGGTGCAAAACTTGGCCGTCAGCAAAACCCTAACGAAAGATCCCGATCTATTTGTGCAAAATTCCCTGGTTCTGGCAGAGTTGAACGCTGATATGCAAGCCAACGCCATCATCGGCCGCAGTCCAAAGATGCAGGAGGTTTTCGATCTGGTCGAAAAAGTGGCCGATTGCGACAGCACCATCCTGATCACCGGTGAAACCGGAACCGGTAAAGGATTGGTGGCCAAGGCGATTCACCAATACTCCAACCGTAAGAATAAACCATTTATTTCGATTAATTGCGGGGCGATTCCTGAAAATCTACTTGAAAGTGAATTGTTCGGTCATGTTAAAGGGGCCTTCACCGGTGCCACAGTTTCTAAATCGGGCAAATTCGAGCTGGCCCACGGCGGAACCATATTTTTAGATGAAATCGGTGACATGAGTCCCGATCTGCAGGTCAAAGTCCTAAAAGTACTGGAAGAGGGCGAGTTTGAGCAGGTCGGCGGTGCCAAGACCCTCAAAGTTGATGTAAGAGTCATTGCGGCAACCCATCGCGACCTGCCGGAAGAGGTTAAAAACGGCAATTTTCGGCAAGATCTGTTTTATCGCCTGTATGTCATTCCCATCGGGCTTCCCGCCTTGCGCGATCGCAAATCAGACATCCCCTATCTGACATCTTATTTTATGCAAATGTCGAATCATAAAAATAACAGACAGATTGAGGGGATCTCGGAAGGCGCCTTGCAGGTCATGCTGAGCTATTCCTGGCCGGGAAATGTACGGGAGCTTCGAAATGTTGTCGAGAGACTGGTCGTTTTAATCGGCTCCGGTAAAATCTCTGCAAATGATCTACCCAAAGAACTAAAGGCCGCCAATGGTTATGCAGCAACCCAATCGATTGAAATTTCAGATGATGGTATTTGTTTGAACCATGCCGTTACCGAGTTCGAAAAAGACCTGATTCTGCAATCGCTGGAAAAGACCAAATGGGTAAAAAATAAGGCCGCCAAGCTGCTCCAATTAAATCGAACCACATTGGTGGAAAAAATCAAACGTCATCGAATTCAGCAATGTTCTGCCTGAAAATAACGACCGCCAGTCTTGATAATCGATCACGGTCCTGCGGTTTTTCGTAACGTGGTTCCTTCAAGCTAAAAGTGATCGTCACCCTGCAAGTTCTATCTGAAAAAGCCACATTTCTGAACAGGTGGATCGCCACCTTCTGAACGCCTTATCTCGGCGGTGCCATTCGATCCTACAGACGTTTTAATATAGGTTTCTTTATCGGTATCGCAGCGTCAACGCGGTGACATGAAAGCTTTGAAAAATTGACAGAATTTGAGAACAGACAGGTATCGAAGTAGTTGAAATTAGATAAAATTTTATTTTATTTGAATTCAGATCAGTTTGAGATTGCTGCCTTTTTTTTAAATGATAAAGCGAGGATTAATTAAAATTTAAATATCATTTCATATGGTTACGCCTTCTTTGACTGCCAAGAAGACCCTTTGAATAAATCGAAAGGCGTCCCGCCTGGAAATTCCCGGCTCTTTGGCCCCCGTGCGGTCGGATTGCCGGGTTTCAGTGGCATGATATTTGCTCAATTCTTGCGCGTAAATCTATCTTTCAGGCGACCCAGCTTGGCCGGTTAAAGTTAAAATTTTAAACAATAACTGAATCTTACATATAAGATCACCGCTTCAATAAAAGGCATGGCAACCGTTTCCCAATTAAATACAGATTCATCCAACGATCTGGTTGAAGATTACTATCTTCCCCACATTCTTGAAAGTATCCCGACAGGGGTCGTTGCGCTCGATAATCAAGGCCGGATAGTGACCTTTAACCGGACCGCCGAACGGATTACCGGTTTTAGGGCCGAAGGGGTCCTGGGCAAGACCTTTGACGGTGTTTTTAAACTGGAGTATTTTCAACATTCAGTGCTTAATTTCGAAGATATCGCTAAAATTAAAAAAACCACTGAAATTAAAAAAAAGTTCGTTCACAACCAGCGCGGCAATGTGCACCTGAATATTGCAATTTCTCCGGTTACCTCCCTGCCGGAAGGAAAAATCGGAACCGTTTTATGCCTGACCGATGTCACCCGGATGCAAAACCTGGAGGCACAGGCAAATCGCACCGGGCGTCTGGCGGCCATGGGTGAAATGGCCGTCAGAATTGCCCATGAGATTCGAAATCCGCTGGGCAGCATCGAGCTTTTTTCGACCATGCTAATAAATGATCTGGCAGAATTTGAGGAGATGAAGGCGCTGGCGGAACATATCTCGTCGGGCGTAAAAAGCATAAACCATATTGTTTCCAATTTGCTGCTTTTTATCCGGCCGGACCAGCAGTTGGATCAACAGGTGCTCGATATTCATGAAGCCTTGAAAGATTCTCTGTTTTTTGCCGGGCATTTGTTTGATGCCCATGACGGCATCGAAGTGATTACCGATCTGTCCGATGAAATGCTGTTTATCCAGGGGGATCTGGAACTGCTCAAGCAAGTGTTTTTAAATCTGATATTAAACGCCATTCAGGCCATGCCCGCCGGCGGTCAGTTGCGTATTTCAAGCCGCAAAACCAACGGCCAGCAGGACGCCCGCTGGGCCGAGCTGCATCTTTGTGATACCGGAGGCGGAATCGCCCGATCAGATCTTCAAAAAATTTTTGATCCTTTCTTTACCACCCGCAAAAAGGGAACCGGGTTGGGGCTGACCATCGTGCATCATATCATCAAAATGCATGGCGGCAGCATTGATATTACTAGTAGCGCAGCGGACGGAACTCAATGTGTCGTATGCCTGCCGTTGTGGGAAGGTAATCCACAAGAATGATTACACGAATTCAAATCTTTGACGGGGTTTTTTGAAATGGGCCTGGCGCCGATATTGGTCATTGACGACGAATCCGAGATGCGAAGCGCGCTTTCGCATGCCCTAACCAGAAATGGGTTCAGCGTTGAAAGTGCTGCCAGCGGCATGGACGCGCTGGTGAGAATTAAAAAAGATCCTTTCAGCCTGGTGATTACGGATATAAAGATGCCGGAGATGTCGGGTATGGAAGTTCTCAGGGCCGTAAAAAAATTAGCACCGGGGATTCCGGTTATTGTGATTACAGCCTATGGATCGATCCACAATGCGGTCGAAGCCATGCAGGCCGGTGCGGCGGATTATCTTTTGAAACCGTTCTCATTTGAAACCTTGAACGCCACGGTAAAAAAATTACTGGGCTGCACGGACAGCAACGGTTGTGGTCAAACAAAACAGAACCCAAAGGTTCAGCCCACGATGAAAACACTGGTCACTGAAGATCCCAAGTTGCTGGATATTTTAAAGCTGGCCAAAAGTGTTGCGACCAGCCGTTCGACTATTCTGATTCAGGGCGAAAGCGGTACCGGCAAAGAGCTGCTGGCGGCCTATATACATGAGAACAGCGGTTTTAATGACGAGCCCTATGTTGCGGTCAACTGTGCGGCATTACCCGATACCCTGGCTGAGAGTGAGCTGTTTGGTCATGAAAAAGGGGCGTTCACCGGGGCCGTCAACCGCAAAATGGGCAAATTCGAACTGGCCAAGCACGGTACGGTGGTACTGGATGAGATCAGTGAGATGACCCTGCCGCTGCAGGCCAAATTGCTGCGGGTGCTTCAGGAAAGGGAAATCGACCGGGTGGGTGGCAGCCGATCGGTTCCCATGCATGCCCGGGTGGTGGCGATCAGCAACGTTGATCTGAAAAAAGCGATATCAGAGAATAAATTTCGCGAAGATCTCTACTATCGCATCAATGTGGTTCCGTTCACCATTCCAGCATTAGATGAGCGCAAAGGGGATATCCCGCTGCTGGTTGAGCATTTTTTGGAAAAATACGCTCAGTTAAACAACCAGGCAAAAAAGAAAATCTCCGATGCAGCGATGACGCAGCTCGTAAACAAAGAGTGGAAGGGCAATATCAGGGAACTGGAAAATTCAATTGAGCGGGCCGTTCTGATCGGCAGCGGCCCCGAATTGCTGCCCGAGCACCTGTTTTTAGATCCTGCTGATTCCGTTGGTCGGTCACAATCTCATTCTGTTTTGTCGATGCGGGCCGGCACGACCGTCAAGGAGATGGAAAAGCAATTGATCACCAAAACCCTGGAAGAGGTCAATGATAATCGCACCCATGCCGCCGAGCTACTGGGCATTAGCATTCGGACGCTGCGAAACAAGTTAAGAGAATATAAACAAGAGTTTGAAGCTTCTCAGGCCGAAGCGGCGGCTCAGAATGGATAGGTCATAAATTTCAATGAGGACCTTAAAATCGTCATGGCGCTGCCTGGGCCCGTAAACGGTAGCTTTTGCCTATTTCTCAATCACAAAGGATCAGGATATTTGTTTAAAGTATTTGAAATGATACAGCAATCGCCTTGCGGATTGATCCGGTGTCAACTGGTATGAATTTTGCTGGATTTTATATGAATGCGAAAATTAATACCACACAGATCACGAAGAACACAAAGAATAACATCAAAACCAATTACTCAATCGGCTCTTCGTGCACTTTGTGTGTTTGTGGTTCAAACATTTAGCCACAAAAGCAACCTAATTGTCTGCAAGGCTTGATGAATTAAGAGGGAATTTTAAATGCCAACACAATCAATATTTGATGGGACCATTGCGGCACTTCAAAAAACACTGAACGCCGGCTCCCTGCGGCATAAGGTCCTGACGTCGAATATCGCCAACATTGATACGCCGAATTATAAAGCATTTGAAGTGGTTATGGAAGATGCGCTCAAAGGAAACAACCGCTCTGCAGGATCCATCGAAATGGTGCGCACGAGTTCCCGGCATCTTTCCGGGCGTCATTCGTCATCAAACCCGCTAAAAATTAAAACCGTAGACTCATCCGGAAACAATTTCAGAGCAGACGGTAATACCGTCGACCTCGACCGGACCATGGGAAAATTAGCGGAGAACACCCTGCTGTATCGAAGTGCCGCTCAGATTATTAAAAAGAAATTTCAAGGGCTTAAAAATGCGATCCAAGGAGGGAGTAAGTAAAAATGGATTTTTTTGATGCATTGCATATCAGTTCCACGGGTTTGTCGGCCCAACGGCTGCGGATGAACTTGATATCAGCGAATTTAGCCAACATCAATACGACCCGCACCAGAGCCGGAGGGCCTTATCGCCGAAAAGATCCTGTTTTTGCGGCGCAGGCGCATGCGGCATCATTTCGTGAAATGCTCGGTAACCGGCGGCCAGAACTGTTAAAGGAAGTTGCCGTCGTCGGAATTGTAAACGATTCGCGTCCGCCGATCAAGAAGTATGACCCGATGCATCCGGACGCAGATGGATATGGCTATGTTTCGATGCCCAACATCAACCTGATGGAAGAAATGGTAAACATGATTTCGGCGACCCGAAGTTATGAAGCCAGTGTTACTGCCATTCAATCGGCCAAAGATATGGCGCTCAAAGCGCTGGAAATCGGACAGTAATCATGAATGAAGTTACCTTCACCAAAGGATTGGAATCACTGAACGGGAGCAGCCTGGATACTGCTGCCAAAACCAAGAAAACTCAGAACCCGGAGTCATTCGGGAATATGCTGGCCCGTTCGCTCAATGATGTTAACCAGCTTAAGCTGGAAGCCGATGAAGCGGCAGCGAATTTGGCCGCGGGTAAACAAAAAGACATTCATGCCACCATGATTGCGCTGGAAAAAGCGGATGTTGCCTTTCAACTCTTGATGCAGATCCGCAACAAAATCATTTCGGCCTACGAAACGGTCATGCGCATGCAGGCCTAATTTCGGAGATAGATAATGCCCATTCGTCAGATATTATTGCAGCTTCAAAATCTGTTTAAAAGCATCAGCATCGGCAAACGGATTGCCCTTTTGATTTTAGCGGTGGGCTTCGTGGCCGGATTTGTATTTTTGATGAACTGGGCCGGCAACCCCGAGTTTCATCCCCTTTACACGAACCTGGATGCTAACGATGCCGGTACGATCCTCAACCGCCTGAAAGAACAAAAAATTCACTATCGCCTTTCTGCCAACGGCAGCACCATTCTCATTCCGCAGGAAAAAATATACGAAATCCGCATGGAATTAGCCTCCGAAGGTCTGCCCCATGGCGGCAGCATCGGGTTTGAGCTTTTTGACAATACCAAACTCGGCATGACCGAGTTTGCCCAGAATGTAAACTACCAAAGAGCGCTGCAGGGCGAATTGGTGCGAACCATTAACGGGTTCGAGGAAGTTGACAGTTGCCGTGTGCATATTGTGATGCCGGAAAAATCGCTTTTTCTCAAGGACGAAGAACCGGCTTCTGCTTCGGTTGTATTGAAACTGCGCCACGGCAAATGGCTGACGCAACAGCAGGTTCAAGGGATTGTGCATCTGGTGTCTTCGAGCGTATCGCGGATGGGGCCTGACAATGTCACCGTGGTTGACAGCAATGGCAGATTACTAACCGGCTCCGCGGATCCTTCTGGAATTGCCACGCTGAGCGCGGATCAATTGGACTACCAGGCCCAAGTCGAACGCAAGCTGGAAAACCGAGTGCTGACGATGCTGGAAAAAGCGCTGGGAGCCAACCGCGCCATTGTGCGCGTCTCCTGTGCCCTGAATTTCAAACAGCATGAAATGACCGAAGAGCGTTTTCTCCCAGAAAATCAAGTCGTTCGCAGCGAACAGGTGTTCAATGAAACCGCCCGGGACGCCGATCCGATTCCCCAGGGGATTCCCGGCATCCAATCCAATCTGCCCGAGAGCCGTCCGGACCAAAACCAGACCACCGAGGGTGAAAATGCCACTTTTGCAAAGCAAGAAAGCACGGTTAACTATGAAATTGGTAAATTGACCAGCCGCACCCTGGATCCGGTCGGTGGCATAGAACGGGTCTCAGTTGCCGTAATGGTCGATGGCACCTACCGATCCAATCCAATTGAAAATGGCGAACCACAGTGGATTTACGTACCCCGATCTGCCGAGGAACTCAGCAAAATAGAAAACCTTGTCAAAAGCGCAATCAATTTTGTTGCCGACCGCGGCGATAAGGTGGAGGTCGTCAATATCCCTTTCGAAACCAATCAGATGACCCCGGCCGAAGATGGTTCGATGCTTGAAACCTGGCTGGCGCGCCTGAAGAATTACAAACCCTATTTTAAATATGCGTTCTTGAGCTTGTTTTTAATCTTAACGTTTATGTTTGTGGTTCAACCGTTGATCCGCTGGCTGACGGCCCATACCGCCGGGGAGGCTGAAATTTTGCATCAGCTGCCCAAAACCGTCGGCGAACTGGAAAACGAGTACGGCCCCGATACGAAACAGCTGGCATTTAAAGACCAGGTATCCCGTTTAATTTCCCAGGACAACGATGCATCCGTGGGGGTTGTGCGTGACTGGCTCAAAGAGGAATAAGGAATAACAACTCGCACCCAATTGAATCTTTTTTGCCCATTTGGGGAAGTAAAACCATATGGATACAAATAGAATAGCAGGCCCGGTAAAGGCCGCCATCCTGATTCACGCGTTGGGCAGACCGCTGGCAGATACACTGGTCAAACGGCTGAGTGAATCGGAAAAAGAAATCATCAACAACCATCTGTCTCAAATTCGGACCATATCACCCGAAGTGGTTGAGCAGGTCGCAAAAGAATTCGCCGCTATCGCCCAGCGCTATAAATCAAAACGGGGCCGATCAGTCCCGACTGCAAGCGTTCAGGCAGAAACCGCTGGCGGTGATTTAAACGCTGATGGCAGCGGCCTCAAGGCCATCAGCACCTTAAACGCCGAAGACATATATGACCTCATAAAAAATGAACAGCCACAGACAATCGCCATTATTTTAGTGCATCTTAACACGAACGTTGCCAGTGAGGTGATTGCCAAACTGCCGGATGAAATTAAAACTGAGGTGTCGATACGTATCGTGAACCTGGATAAAGTCACCGCCACGATTGTTGATGAGGTCAATGAGATTTTAAAAGACATTTTAAAAACCAAGAAAAATACCATTTCCAGTGTGAGCGGCGGGGTTGATCGTCTGGCAGAAATATTAAACCAGACAGATGAAATTTCAAGCGAATTGATATTAAATGAGCTGGAAGAGGCCGACATGGAATTGGCGGCCCAGATCAAACAACGCATGTTTGTTTTTGAAGATATCATCCAGGTCGACGATCGCGGCGTCCAAAAACTACTGCGCAAAGTTGAAACCATGGAGCTGGCCATTGCGCTCAAAGCGGCTTCGGAAGAGGTGAAAGAAAAGATCTTCAAAAACATGTCTGAACGCGCCGGGGAGATGCTCAAAGAAGAGATAGAGGATATGGGACCGGTTCGCATGAAAGAAGTGGAAGATTGCCAGCAGAATATTACCAATATCATCCAGGAAATGGAAACCAAAGGGGAGTTAATTATTGCCGGCCGCAGAGGAGACGAAATCATTGCCTGACGAAGCTAAAAAGGGCGCTCAATCCCTGCAGGAGGGCTTTCGGCTGCATTATTTTCCCAATATTCCGGTAGACGAGCCGCTGAATCCCTGTGTCAGCAGAACGCATAACAGTGATTTTCAGCGGTCGCTTTTTAATAACATGGATCTGGATCCTGCCTGCCCTGATGATGACGCATCCCCGCAAATATCGGAAAGCCGGGCAGGAGATAAAGAAGACAAAGCGCCCTCCGTCGATGCTATCAAGGAAACTGCATTTCAAAAGGGCTTTCTTGAAGGTAAAAAGGTCGGCTTTGAGTCCGGGTCGAAAAAGGCGGATTCGGTTATCGACAGTCTTAGCCAGGCCCTCGGGCAACTGGAAAATATCCGGCAAGAAATCTTCCAGGAGATAGAAAAAGAAGTAGCTCAGCTGGCCTTGTCGATTGCCAGAAAAATTGTCTGTCACGAGGTCAAAACCACTCAGGAAACCGTTACCTGCGTTGCCCGAAAGGCCCTGAGTCGAGTTGATAATCCCGGCAAAATCAAAATCAAATTAAACCCGGGCGATCTTCAATTTATTAAAGACACCCAAGATCAGCTTTCCCATTTTTTAGACAATGTCGATAAGATTCGTTTTGAGGCCGAGGAATCCATTCAAAGCGGAGGCTGCCTGATTGAAACGGACAGGGGCGACATTGACGCTCGCATTGAAAAGCAATTTCAAGCGATTGAAGAATCATTCCAAACCCAGTTTGAACCGCCACAGCAGGAAAGTGAATAGCCCAACATGGCAACGACCTTCAGTCTGGCCAAATATCAGCGGTGCGTGGATACAGCGTGTACCATCCAGGCCAGCGGTAGGGTGACCAATATCGTCGGTCTGGTGATCGAGGCCCAGGGCCCGGTGTCCAGACTGGGAACGATATGTGATATTTACACCAAAGGGAATTCTCACAAAATTAGCGCCGAGGTACTGGGATTTAAGGATAATAAGGTCCTGATGATGCCCCTGGCGGAAATTCGGGGCGTTGGCCCCGGATGCCCCATCGTTGCCAGACAGCAGCGGGCCGTTATTCCGGTCGGCCCCGGGCTGCTGGGACGGGTCATCGACGGACTCGGCAACCCCATTGATAACAAAGGACCGATCCCGGCTGAAAGCGAATACCCCATCTACGGAACTCCCATCAACCCGCTGAGCCGCAAACGGATTTCAAAGCCGCTGGATTTAGGTATCCGGGCTATTAATGGTTTGTTATCCGTGGGTTGCGGGCAGCGGCTGGGTATTTTTGCCGGATCCGGCGTGGGCAAAAGCGTCTTACTGGGAATGATTGCGCGCAAAACAGCCGCCGATGTTAACGTAATTGCCCTGATCGGAGAGCGCGGCCGCGAAGTCAATGAATTTATCGAAAAAGAACTCGGCGAAGAAGGCCTTGAACGTTCGGTAATCGTGGTGGCAACATCCGATCATCTGCCGCTGATTCGCATGCGGGGTGCATTTATCGCCACAGCCATCGCGGAATTTTTTCGCGATCAGGGCCGTCATGTCAATTTAATGATGGATTCGGTTACCCGTTTTGCCATGGCGCAACGGGAGATCGGACTAGCCCTGGGTGAACCGCCGACAACCAAAGGCTATACACCGTCCGTGTTTACGCTGTTGCCCAAATTATGTGAAAGGGCCGGGACTTCCGCCAACCGGGGCACAATTACCGGGCTGTATACCGTGCTGGTGGAAGGCGATGACACCAACGAACCGATTGCGGATGCCCTGCGCGCCATTCTCGATGGCCATATCAACCTCACGCGGGACCTGGCCACCCAGAACCACTACCCGGCTATTGATGTCCTCAGCAGCATCAGCCGTGTGATGGATGACATCATCAATCCCGAACAGCGCCGCTATGCCAATCGGTTAAAGGAAACCCTGGCCATTTATCGCAAAGCGGAGGATCTGATCAACATTGGTGCCTATGTTGGCGGGAGCAATCCAAAAATCGATTTTGCCATTGAGATGATTGAAAAAATCAATCGCTATTTGAAACAGGAAATCGACGAAACAACCCCTTTTGATGATAGTATTTCCCAGCTGACCCAGCTGTTTGAATCCTGAATGTCATGCCGCACAGAGATGTTACTAAAGTCCTAATCCATATGATTTCAGGTGTCAGCCTTGATCAAGCAGAAACAGCGCAAGTTCTGATGCTGAACACTGCCACCGGGCCACCGAACACTCGTTTTACACCTGACACCTGAGACCCGAAAGCTGAAACCCAGTTTTATTAATGACTTGTGGTATGCAACCGTATGTATCAATTTAACTTGGAATCGCTTTTAAATCATCGCCGCTACCAGGTGGAGGTTCTGCAAAAAGAGCTGGCCGACTTAAAAATACACCTTGACGCCCAAAAGGATAAATTATGGGTTCTCAGGCAAAAAAAACGTAACACCGTGTTGCAACTTCAAAAAAAACAAACCGACGGACGCCCGGCAGCGGAAATTAAATTGTATATTGATTTTGTCGAACAGCTTTCTAAAGAAATGGAAGCTCAAACACAGAAGGTCCTGGAAGCCGAGCGCAATTTTAGTCTCAAGCGTCTGGATCTGGTTGCCGCCCTGAAAAAACGCAAAATACTCGACCGATTAAAAGAAAAGGGCCTGCAAGCATACGAGCAGAAGCAGTTAAAAAGGGAGCGCAGCTTTATGGACGAAGTTGCCGGTCATCAATTTAACCAGAAACCCTGACGCTTGTCTCGCCCGCTAAACCAGCCGCCGCCACCCTGCCGATTAAAAGTTTCATTCTCAATGTTCATTCCCTTGAGCACGGGCCATGTGTTGAAGGTAAAGATTGCCATTTCAGGAAAAAATTGCCGCAAAAAATCCGCGTTACGCGAGCTGAAACCATTGATAAACTGGGCAGCAGCATTTTTTTTAGTTGGGGGGCGAAATCTTATTATTATTATTTATTTCAGATAGATAAGAAGTTTTAGAAATTGGCAAAAAGGTATCTTTCATGCAACGCTTATCTTTATTAAAGATTGGCACGCTTGATGCAAAACGTTAGCCCGGCATCGTTTTACAAAGCCATTTGTAGAAGAAAATGCAAGAAAGGAAAATTATGTCGCCTGGTGCGCTCATACTGCCTGCTCTACCCCAGATACCGGCCGCCGGTTTAAACAGAACCGCCGCCAAGGGTCCAGCTGCATTTAAATCCAACCCGCTTAGGGAATCATCAGATCCAAGCAAGAATTTTTCGGCCACGTTAAGCCGGATTTCCGATCGTCGATTCGGCAGCAAACCAGCGGCGACGCCTGCAGAGAAACCGGCGGTAACATCCCGGGGATCGGATACGGATTCGGCATCAGCGCAAAAAATGAGCAAAACCACCGATGCCCCTCATGATCATATTGAAGAAAATCAAGCTCCCGGTTCTAAAGAGACCCTTACCGCCATTTACCCGCTGCAGGTATTCGGTTTGATGCCTTCCCATCTGATGCATGTTGCAATCGCGGAAGATGGTTCGTTGGCGGTGGAACCGCCGTCCGGCTTAAGCACCGAGTCAGGTAGGTTTATGCTTACCGATTTGATCGGGCAGCGGCATCCTCAAAACTCACCGGTCGAGGGTCAGCAATTGAGTATCGGCCCGTTTGAGCAATTACAGGCCAACATCTCACCCGAAGCGACCAACGGGTCTCTGTTTGAACAGATTGCCGTCAGGGCCAGCCACTATCAGGACGGCGCCGGGCGCATGGGCAATCCTGCCCAGGAGGGGGTCATAAGCGGTCAGCCAGAATCATCCGGCTTCAATGGGAACGCGCCCCTGAACCCGCTGCTGCAGATGCCGGGAATGGGGACGACCGGCGCCGCATGGGCGTTAAATCCGGATACCAGCAGTTCGCAGGGTCCGAAAATGGATGCCGGCCAGGAAGGAGCCCATTTAAATGGAGCGCTTCTGGATAGATTGACAACGCCGTCTCAGCCGGCACAAACCGGTATGCCCGAAAATGCCAAAATGGCTGTTGCCGGCCATGACGGCGGTTTATCGTCTCGGGCAACCGGCAATTCAAATTCTGAAACCCTTCTGGAAGCGCAAGCCCGGCAGATCAGTGAAAATTCTCAGCCGTTAAAGATTCAGGAGACGCTCAAAGCCGCTGCGGAACATCCGGCCAATTCGAATTCAGCCACCGAAGGGATCACAGTCAAAACGCCGGAAGAGGTCTTCGGCATCAAAGGCGCTGTTCAAAAAAGCGAGATGTTGCCGGTTCATGCGCTTAACAACAAAATCAGCCAGATCGAT
>JBFFCW010000028.1:0-17734 GCA_041559695.1 Desulfobacterales bacterium | reverse complement strand
AGAGAATTCAAACGCTGAAATACTTCCTGATGATTTTGACGCTGATGCGGACGCTCCGCCGGAAGACCTTTAAACATATGCCGTGGCAGTAATTTCCACCCGAGTGCCGAAAGGCAGACTGCCCGCTTGGATACAGGTTCGCGCCGGGCGGTTTTCTTTAAAATATTTTTTATAGACGTCGTTAAAGCGGGCGTACGCTTCGATGTCGAGCAGATAAACGGTAACCGTCAAGACCTTGTCCAGCGAAGATCCGGCTTCTTCTAAAATAATGCGCAGGTTTTCCAGCCCCAGTTCGGCTTCTTCTTCGATGGTGCCCAATTTAATCTCATTGGTCTGCGGGTCGACCGCTCCCAGCCCAGATACATAAATGATGCCGTTATGGATGATCGCCTGGGAATAGGGTCCGCCCGTCACCGCCGCCTTGTTGGTTTGAAACACTTTTTTTTCTTCCATTAGTGCCTCCATATGCATTGATATTCAAGATCGAATATCAAAAAATTATTTTGAATTTAACGTTTAGCGCATATTTGAATTATAATCCCAGGTAGGTCTTTCGAATATGGGGATTCTCCAGAAGTTCCTGACCCGTTCCATCAAGGACGATTTGGCCGTTTTCAAGAACATAACCGCGATTGGAAATTTTGAGAGAGTGAAACACATTCTGTTCGATCAAAAGAATCGAAGTGCCCTGGTGGTTGATTTTTTCAATGATTTCGAAAATCGTGCTGACCAGCAACGGGGCCAGCCCCAATGAGGGTTCATCCAGCATGATGAGTTGAGGCAGCGACATGAGTCCTCTTCCCATTGCAAGCATCTGCTGTTCGCCACCGCTTAATGTTCCGGCTTTTTGCTTGCGCCTTTCTTTTAACCGCGGGAAGTATGCAAATACTTGCGCTAGGGTTTCAGCTTTTACTTTCTTTGTCTCAGGGAACTGGGCCCCCATCTCCAGATTTTCCAGGACGGTCATGTTCGGAAAAATTTGACGTCCCTCGGGGACATGGCTGATCCCGTGTTCGACGATGCGGTAAGTCGGTGTCTGGGAAATCTCTTTTTCATTGAAGACAATTTTTCCGCGTCGTGCTCTCAGGATTCCGGAGATACTCCTTAAAAGGGTTGATTTGCCGGCCCCATTAGATCCAATTACCGAAACAACTTCGCCGGGGTTGACTTCAATGCTGGCTTTCCTCAGCGCTTGAAGATCCCCGTAAAAAACATCAATTTCATTGACCCTGAGCAATTAAAAACTCCTTCCCTAAATAGGCTTCGATGACCTCTTTATCATTGACAACTTCTTCAGGGGTGCCTTCTGCGATTTTGACGCCGTAATTAATGACAATTACCCGTTGGGATAAAGCCATGATCCCTTGCATGACATGTTCGATCAAAAAAATACTGATCCCCTGCCGGTTTACCTCTTTGATGAGGTTGATGAGTTCATCTACTTCAGTGGGATTCAGGCCTGCCATTACTTCATCCAGAAGCAGAATTTTTGGCTGAGTGGCCAAGGCTCTGGCTAATTCAAGCCTTTTCCTTAACGGTAGCGGCAACCCGTGGGCTTCTTTGTGTGCCATTTCAGAAAGTCCGACAAATTCTATGATTTCCATGGAAGCTTTCTTCGCTTTTGCCGTCGAATTTTCTTTGCTGAGGGCACCGACCATTACATTATCAAGCACTGAAATGGTTAAAAAAGGCTTAACAATTTGAAACGTTCGGGCCATTCCCAGATGGCAGATTTGATGGGGCTGAAGGCCGCTCAGTGATTTGCCTTCAAATAAGATCTCCCCCTCATCCGGGCGCAGGAAGCCACTTATGCAGTTAAACACGGTTGTCTTGCCGGCGCCATTAGGACCGATCAGGCCTAGAATTTCACTCTTATCCAATTCAAATGACAGGCTTTCAACGGCCGTCAGCCCGCCGAAGCTTTTGGTGAGTTGATCTGCTGATAAAATACTCACGGCTTTTCTCTTTTATTTGTCCTTGCGAAAATGCCCTCTCAGCCTCGAACGGGCTGCAAGGAATAGTGGATCTATCAAACCGCGTCGAGACGCGAATGTGCGCATGCCGGATTACTTTGCCCTTTTCGGGTTCAGAAGCGGTTTCAATATTCGTTTCACATAGACAATGATTCCCTTCGGCATAAAAAGAACAACCAGAATGGCCAGGATACCATACAAAATCAGATGCAAGCCTTCAAGGCCACCTCTGGCGAAATAAGCTCTTGATATTTCTGATAACGGCGTAAGAATAAACGATCCGATAATCGGACCAAATAAGGTTCCAAGCCCTCCGACAATTGGTCTGAGGATTAACTCGATGCTCAGTGCGATACCGAATAACGAATTCGGGTGCAGATAAAAAATATAGTTGGCGTAAAATGCACCTGCCAGAGATGTCATAAAGGCACTGATTGCAATCGCAATCATATTGTACTTGAAGGTATTAACGCCTAAAGCCTGTGCTGCTTCTTCATCTTCTCGGATGGCCACAATGAATCGGCCCAGTTTGGAGACTTCAATCAATCGGACTGCAATCAGTGAGGCCAGCATGAAGCCGAGGGAAATATAGTAGTATGGTATATTGCTCCTAAACTGAAAATTCCAAAAAGACGGATTAAAATCCAGGAAAATACCCTCAAAAGATCCAAGCGCTTCGATATGCGATACGATCAGACGGGTGATTTCAGCAAATGCGATCGTCATGATGACAAAGTAGACACCTCTGATACCGAAACGAAATCCTAAAAATCCAAGAAAAAGAGCGATAATAACTGCAATGATCCCGCCGATCAGCATGCCGAACCAGGGGCTCAGACCGAAGGTTTGCGCCAGATATGTCGATGCATAAGCACCAATACCGATGTAAAGGGCATGGCCCAGGGAGATGTGCCCGGTGTATCCGGTCAACACATTCCAGGACTGGCCGACATAAGCCCAGAAAAAGATCATCACAAAGATTCCCAGGGCGTAGTTGTCCAATAAAAGGGGGAGTGCCATCAGAATTACGAAAACACCGACAAGCAGCAGGTAGGATCGTTTCATGATTTTCCCCCGAATATCCCCTGCGGGCGAAAAAGCATAATGATGATTAAAATGCTGAAGCTGACCACATGTTTAAGTGTTGCCGGCAGGAACAAGGTCGAAGCAGATTCGGCAACACCCAGGATAAGCCCCCCCACGAGCGCACCGATAAGATTACCCATTCCGCCTAAGATGACCACAATAAACGCAATTAATGTAAAGTCATGTCCCATGTAAGGTGAAATCGGCATGATCGGCAGGAGCAAAACACCTGCAGCGGCGGTTGTGGCAGCGCCCAATGCGAAAGATGTATTATAGATCCGGTTGACATTTATTCCCACCAGGATGGCACCGGTGCGATTGTCGGAAGCGGCCCGGATGCACTTTCCAATATTGGTTTTTTTCAAAAAGATAAATATCAGGACGGTAATAAAAATCGCCAGCATAAAAGCAATCAAGCGTGAAACATCAATCATGACGGGTCCAATCCACAGGGCTTCAAGGCTCAGGGCCGTCTGCGGGCTGCGGTGATCCGGTCCCCAGAGCAAAAGGGCAAAATTTTCTAGAATCAGTCCCATCGAAACCAGAGGGAGCACCTGTATGGCCTCAGGGTAATCAAGGATACGATTGACCACCGTAGATTGTATTCCGTATCCCAGCAAAAAGATAACCATTGCGACAATTACCAGGGAAAGATAAGGGTCAATGCCCAGCAGGACGAAAATCCAGTAGGACACATACATGGCCATGACCATCATCTGGCCGTGGGCGAAATTAATAACTCCCATAACGCCAAAAATCAGGGAGAGACCCATGGCGATTAAACCATAGATCCCTCCCAATAAAATTCCCTGTATGATTAGTTGAAGCGCAAGGTTTGGATCCATTCCGATTACCGTTCCCACAGCTGCGGCCACGGGAAGACAATTTGACCGGATTGAGCAAACTCTTTGGGTGCAACGACCTTGACCCGTTTAAGGAGGTCTTGATCCGGCTGTACTTGGATCAGAGCGGTCAAGGCGCCCGTGTTGTCACCTTTTTCGTCAAAGCGAACGGGACCGCCGATCACCGGGTGATTTTTAAAATTCGTCTGGCGGGTTGCGGCGATAATCTTATCAGGATCGGTCGATGCGGCCCGCTCCAGGATATCGGCAATGACCAGCACGCCGGTGTAAGCATAGGCGCTGTTGGTGTCCAAATATTTGTTATAGGCTTTTTGGAAGGCTGCATTGGCCTGTTGGTAAACCGGGCTGTTCGGATTAATCCAGGGCACGTTGACCATGACGTAGTCTATCAGCCTGCCCAAATCCTTAATGACACCCGGTTCATAATAACCCGGGGAGCCGGGACCATAAATGCTCATCAATTCGACCCGCTGTTTATACAATTCCCGGGTTAAGAGGATACTGTCACCGGGACGGGAGACCGGGAACAGAATGTCGGGTTTGGCGGCCTTAATTCGAGCAACCTCGGCCGAAAGATCCTGGATACCCAGGGGATATTGGATTCTTTCGACAATTTGGATGGGCAAACCGGATTTTTCCATAAATTTAATAAATCCACCGGACATGCCTTTGCCGAATGGATCGGCAGTATTGGTTACCACGGCCCGCTTGGGCATCACCCCTTTCATATCGGTGACCAGCTTGAGGTATTTCACGGCACCGTTGAGCAGCCCCGTGACGGTGATAAACACCCGAAAGGTATATTTTTTGCCTTTACCTGTAATTTTATCCAGGGCGGCCACATCCATGATAAAGGGTATCTGGCGCTGTTCGCATAGGGTGGAAATGGCCATGGCCACACCGCTTTGGAACGGGCCGGTCATAACCACAGCGCCCGCCTTGATAAGGCGATCGGCTTCTGAACGCCCGACTTCGGGTTTGCTTTCACTGTCGCCAAGGAGAAGTTCGAGTTTGGCGCCTCCCATAGATTTTATGCCGCCTTTGGCGTTAATGTAGTCAACCGCCAGCTGGTTTCCCCGGCGCTGACCCACACCAATGACGGCAAGTGGTCCGGTAGCCGGCTGCACGGATCCGATTTTAATCGGCGCAGGTGCCGCTCGCAGCAGCGTGGGAACGCCAAAGCTTGATGCGGCAACACCCAGACCGATTATTCCAGAGGTTTTGATGAAAGTTCGCCGATCCATACCGTTATTTTTTGTTCTGTCCATAAGCAATCCCTCCTTTTTTGAGTTTAATTGCCAAGTTTTTATTTCATCATTGATAGGAATAAAACTTTTTAAAAATTAATCTCTTAGGCAATTATTCATTTTCAAGGTTTGATAATGAAGCGGGAATGAAGATTAAAAAAGGGTTGTGCTGAAGCTGATTCATTTTTTATTTTGATATTCTTTCCTATATTAGGATGCAGACTGAAGTCAAGACTTATTCAAATCGTAGCAAGCATCGAAAATATATCGCGTTCCAGAGGGGCTTGTCTTGAAATTAAGTTCTTTTCCTATCTTGACCTAATTAAGCGCATCATGTATGAAAAAAGACTGCATGGATCGGTTAATCGCAGCCAGCGCATAGACTGCAAAAAGCCGAAGCCTTGCATTCGGATAGGACCTTTTCTACCTTACCCGTTTTCGCTGGGGTTTTTCCATATCTTAAATTCTGCAGTTGTCGAGAGGAAAGATGCAAAATGGGGTATCAGCTTGAACTTATCGATGTCTCCAAACTATTTGGCGATGTAAGAGCGGTTGATAACGTCTCTTTGCGCATCCAGCACGGAGAGTTCCTCACGCTGCTGGGTCCGAGCGGATCCGGCAAGACCACCACCTTAAATATGATCGCCGGTTTTGAGATTCCTTCCAGAGGCGAGATTCTGCTGGAAGATGATGATATCACCACTGTTGCGCCGAATCATCGCGGTATCGGCATGGTCTTTCAAAACTATGCGCTTTTCCCCCACATGACCGTATCTGACAACATTGCGTTTCCGTTAAAGATGCGCAAAATCCCCGGCGACAAAATTCGCCAATCGATTAAAGAGGTGATGCAACTGGTCAAACTTCCCGGTTTTGAAGGCCGCTACCCTCACCAGCTCAGCGGCGGACAGCAGCAGCGGATCGCGCTGGCCCGCGCGCTTGTCTTTAAGCCGAAAATTCTGCTGATGGATGAGCCGCTGGGTGCGCTGGACAAAAAACTTCGCGATCATATGCGGCTGGAAATCAAACATCTGCATGAGTCGCTAAATATTACCGTGATCTATGTTACCCACGATCAGGAAGAAGCCCTGACCATGTCGGATCGAATTGCCATAATGAACGAAGGTAAAATCATTCAGCTGGACATACCGGTAGCGTTGTATGAGTCCCCGGCAAGTCTTTTCGTCGCCGATTTCATTGGTGAATCTAATTTTTTAAAGGGATGTGTGGCTGAAACCGCCGATGATAAAACTGCCGTTGAGACCGCCGATGGTCTAAAAGTCTGGGTCAAGAAATTCAACCTGGCGAATCCTGGCGAAGAAGTTTCGGTCGCCGTCCGACCGGAAAAAATTCAAATACTTGCTGGAAATGAGGATGATTCGAGTGATATCATTAACCGTTTTACGGGGAGAATCGAAGAGATTATCTACGTCGGAGAAGCCAGGATTTATCGGGTCAGCCTGGCTGCGGAGACAATGGTCGATATAAAACTGCAAAGCGGACCCAGTACACAAAATTTCAAGATCGGAGGTGATATTAAGATTGGCTGGCGAACTCGCCACGGCCTGGCTTTGAAGTAAGCCAATTATCGCCATAAACCCAAATGACAAGGAGGTCTGGAATGAAAAAGAAAAAGGAAATTCAAAATACAAAGGGCATGACCCGCCGCGAATTTCTTGTTACCACCGGCGCGGCGACGGGCGCAGCCCTGGTGACGGCGTCCGTGGGACCATTTGTTCACACCACCATGGCCAAAGGCGGTACCCTGAAGGTTTGCTCCTACGGCGGTTCCTATCAAGAATCTCAACGCAAAGCGCTCATCCAGCCATTTGCCGATAAATTCGGCGTGAAAATCATCGAAGAGTCCGGCCCGGACATTGCCAAAGTTAAAGCGCAGGTAGACACCAAAGCCTATGCATGGGATGTGATGGATTTAGAAACCCGTCATATTGCACGCGGCGAACTGGAAAACCTGCTAGAGCCCATCGATACCAATGTGGTTAACCTCGACGGAATCGACAAGCAAGCCATCCGCAAGGCTGCCATCGGCAATATTTTCTGGACCACTTCATTAGCATTCAACAAAAAAGCGCTCGGTGGCAAGAAACCCTGCGCCAGCTGGGCGGATTTCTGGGATGTGAAAAATTTTCCCGGACCCCGAGCACTTCAGGATCAGGCCGCGTTTAATCTGGAGTTTGCCCTGCTGGCCGATGGCGTGCCCAAGAACAAGATCTATCCGATTGATGTCCCCAGAGCCTTCAAAAAAATGGATGAAATCAGAGATCATATCACCGTCTGGTGGAAGAGCGGCGCCGAGCAAATCCAACTGCTGACCAGTGCCGAAGCGCATTATGCATCCGCCTGGAACGGCCGGGTGAACGTTGCCCAGGGTAAGGGGGTGCCTTTAGAGATTGTGTGGGAGGGCGGCATCCTCGATCTGGATTGGTGGGCCATCCCCAGGGGGAACCCGAATAAGGATCTTGCCATGAAGTTCATCGATTTTGCCATAAAAGCAGAGCGACAGGGTGAGCAGATGCAGAAATACATTGCCTATGGTCCGACCAACCTCGGCGCTTTCAAATACATCACCGCAGAGCGGGCCAAAGAACTGCCGTCATATCCGGAAAACCTCAAAAAACAGTTCGTGCAGGATGCGGACTACTGGGGGCCGAATCTGGCGCCGTTGACGGAGCAGTGGAAGACCTGGATCATTTCATAGGGTCGGATTGTTTTTAATGCCGCATTGAACGGTTCAACTCAGCCGGGGGCGGCATCCTGCCTCCCCCGGCCAAACACGCATAGAACGAATTTGGAAGCAGCCACCCATATCATACCCGATAAAGAAGCATCTGCCGGCCTCTGGCAGCGGCGGGGTTTCAGGCAATTTATGCTGGTGGTCCCGGCTTTGCTGGCGCTTTTTGTGCTTTTTGTCTATCCGATCTCAAGCGTCCTGCTGCGAAGTTTTTTTAGCCCGGATTTTACGTTGGCGCACTATCTCTATTTTTTTAAAACGCCCTTATATTCGCGAGTTTTGTGGATTACATTTCAAATTAGCATCTTATCCACCTTATCCGCTCTGATCGTTGGGTATCCGATTGCCTATGTTCTGCGCCGCGCCAGACCCGGCATTCGCAATTTTTTCTTACTGGCGATAACCCTCTCCTTTATGATCAGCCTTCTGGTGCGCAATTATTCCTGGATTATCGTCTTGCAGCGCAGCGGTGTGATCAACACGCTGTTCACCACCTTCGGGCTGATCGATACCCCGTTTAAACTGCTGCATAATAAATTTGGCGTAATGGTCGGTATGACCCATATCTTCGTGCCCTACATTGTTTTTCCAATTTACAGTGTCATGATGGGAATTGACTTAAATCTTGAGAAGGCCGCCCAAAATCTTGGTGCGACGCGATGGCAGACCTTCTGGCGGGTGTCATTTCCCCTCAGCCTGCCCGGCATCGGGGCCGGTGCCCTGCTGGTCTTTATCATGGCGCTGGGCTTTTTCATCACGCCGGCGCTATTGGGTGGGCGCAAAGAGCAGATGCTTTCCAACTTAATTCAGATTCAGATTGTTGACCTGCTGAACTGGCCGTTTGCTTCGGCCATGTCGGTCATCCTGTTGATTGCAACCCTGATCGTTTTTTCGATTTACAACCGCTATTTAGGCGTGGAGCGCCTGTGGGGAGGGGTAAAAACATGAGCAGACGGTCGCGAAAAAGGGCGGCGCGCTTTGACCCGTTGCACATCGGCTGGCCGCTCTGGATTGTTTCGGGGTCGGCGATATTGTTTCTCATCGCTCCGGTATTGTTGTTGATACCCATGTCCCTGGGTTCCGCTGAAATTATCGAATTTCCGCCCAGCAAAATCGGTTTCGACCAATATCGCAAATTTTTCAACCATCCGGCCTGGCAGAGTGCCGTCTTGAATTCTTTGCAGGTATCGGCCATGACAGCGGTGTTTTCTACTTTTCTTGGGGTCCTGGCATCACTGGGGCTGGTCTGGGGCCGCTTCAAGAGCAAAGGCCTCATCAACGCCTTTATCGTTTCGCCGATGATCGTCCCCCTTATTGTCATGGCATTGGCCTTTTACATTAGCCTGGCCAAATTCGGGCTGTTGGGGACCAAGCTGGGACTCGTGCTGGCCTACACGCCGCTGACCCTGCCCTTTACGGTTTTGCCGATCTCGGCAACGCTCCGCGGATTTGATCGCAGTCTCGAGCATGCCGCCCGGATATTAGGCGCCAATCGATTCCAGACCTTTACCAAAGTCACCTTTCCGATCATCAGACCCGGGGTTTTGACCGGGGCCATCTTTGCTTTCATGATTGCCTTTGATGAAGTCGTTATCGCCCTGTTTATTTGCGGCTCGACTGCGGTAACCCTTCCCAAAAAGATGTGGGATGTCATCCGCTATGAGATCGAGCCCATGCTGCCGGCCATATCCACGCTGCTTTTTCTTCTGGCAACTCTGATTCTGGTGCTTGTTGGTTTTTTACAGCAGCGCCTTGCCCGGCGCATGACCGCTGGCTGAGCCACCCCGCTTCTCTAAAGTTGTGCTGAACTACCACTCAGGGCAAACGTCTACGCCCAATGGACGAGGAGAACGCCATGTTCCCAAAATTTTCCATGTCGGCCCAATATCGGGAACGGTATCCGGGTGTCGGTTTCGGGCTGACACTGATAACCGGCTGCCAAAATCATGAGAATCCACCGGGGTTTGATCAGTATAAACGCAAACGGCTGCGGAAGATGAGAAAGCGGCAGACCCTGGCCGAAATTACGGCACGCATCGACACCTATGCCGATTTCTTTGAAAGCTTTGGCTTTGAGTGCCCGTTAACCCAGCATCTGAAGCGAACGATAAACAGCGGTTTTCCGCGCTACGATCTGATCGTGGATGCACATTTTATGGCCGAAATGTGTGCCGGTATTTTGGTGGCGGTGACGGATTATGATCGTTTTGCCGGCAATCTGACGTTGGATACTGCCGTTGAGGGAGAAGTGTGTGCGGGCATGGGCGGGCGTGAATTCGTTACCAAAGAAAACGAGATTGTGCTGCGGGATGAAAAAGAAATTGTCTGTGTGTTGTGCCAGGGGGCGGACGAGAAGACCCGGGCGCACGAGGGCACGAACAGTGTTCTGTTTTATGCCTATGCGGTTCCCGGCATTGACAGTCGATACTTAAAAGACGGGTTGACGGTTGCAGCCGAAACCATGGCTGAATTCGGCGGGGGCAAGGTTGAAGGCATCGAGGTATATGCACCGGAGTAATGAAATGCTGGAATTTTGGAACGATGGGTTTAAAGAAACCAGTACTCAAAACGCATAATATTTCATATGTTCATGCCCAATATTCCAGCATTCCATTATTCCATACGGCTCAAAGAGAATAGCCGCAAAAAATACTATGATTCCAACAAATTGTATAAATTCCGATCCATTTAATTACGCTTTCAACCGATTTTGAAATTCTTCCAATGCTTCCCGCAGCATCTGGCGAATGAACACCTCCTTATCTCTGATGACAAGTTTCTGGTAGGCCGCGTGGCCCGGATGGGACGGCGCCAGCTCCGGCGGGTTGTTTTTGAATCGGTTGCGCATTTGCTCGTAGGTCTGGACCATTGAGATCATCGTGAAGTTCTGGCAGGGCAGCGCTTCAAGCCATTCCAGGCGGCGCATCATTTCAAAACGCATCTGATCGGCCAAAAACAGGTGGATATCCACCACCCGCATCTGCTGCTCACTGGCCAGGTAGTTGAACTTGGTGGCAGGCCCGAAGTCCAGGACCCCCATTATCATTTCATAATACGCCATCGAGCTGTCTTCGCCGGGCTGGGCCAGAAAATAAAGTGTCTTGTCGGATAGATCCGACAAGCAGGTGTTTGCATCGTAGGTTTCGTTAAAACGTTTCTGCCAGGGGCCGAAGGCCCGCTGCTCAACCACCTTGGTGCGATAATGATGAAGGTCAACGACTTTTGTCATATCATTTTAGTTGCTGGATATTTGCTCACCTGGGCCCATCCATTACAAAACGAAAGAAGTATAAATAAATGTGGCTGGGGTGTCAATCTAAGTTGGTGCGCCTCGAGCGGATCGAGTCGACCGCCATTTGCCTGATGCGGATCAGCGGATAACAGGCGGCGGTTTAAAACTTTTTTCTACAAGGCGCGATATTCGTTTGGCGGCCGCACTGCAGACCAAGGCGTAAGGCCCGGCCCAAAAAGGGACTTCAAAGATAAGCATACAGCAATTGGCGTTAATGGCTTCTACCCGGTGACGAGTGGCACGAATGTTAAAAACACGCCATGACCAATACCATTGATTTTCCCATTCGTTAATGACAAACGGCGCCCAAAACCCGAGGACCGTTTTGACTCGGCCCGCTGAACCGGCACGGATATATCTGTGCGAGCTTTGAACCTGCTGAATTGAAGGGCCCCATTCCGTCCAGCGCGTTGTGTCGGTTAAAAGATTCCACAGGGCTGCGGGTGAAGCATTGACGATGCGGCTCACTTGAATGAATGGAAAGGAGATTTTTAACATGGCATTGCGTCCGGGCGGCGCATTTTTCAAATTTGCCGTTTATTTTTTTTTGATAATCTGTTCGAAAACATTCTGGAGCCCTTTTTCGAGGGATTTTTGGAGGGCCTGTTCGGCCAGGCCTGCGGTGGCCTTTTGCATGCTGCTTTCGTCAATATCCGGGTTTTTCGAGTTGCCGCGGATGGGGACATCGATGGTGACGCCTTCAAGGTACCGGTAGGCTTTATCTCCAACCAGTTTGGGGGTGATCGGCAATTTGGCCGTATAGTCAAGGCTTTTATCAAAACCTACCGAACCGCGCAGCTCGATGGGATAGCCGTCGATTTCAAGCCGGATGGGAGAGGTCTCAATGCGCCCGTTGCGGGCCACAAAATCAATGTCCAGATCCCCAAAATCCATTTCATTTCCGCTAACCCCGATCAAGGCCAGCAGCCCCGAAAGCAGGTTGGTGGAATTGATCCGAACCCCCTTTAAGCGCAAAGTACCGGCAAATGCGGTTTTATCGCGGTCCTTTTTATCCAGCGCCCAGTTGAAATGCTGCATATGCAGATCAACGTGTCCTTGAGCCTGGACCGAACCCTGGAAAACCGGATGAATTTTAGACATTAATCTTTCGGCCATGGCGTCGGTGATTTCAACATCTTTTAGAAGGGTTGAATCCGGTGGCAGAGAAAGCATATAGGGTTCTTTGCTCAAATCGATTTTGGGCTCCAGATTCAACTGGCCGCCGTTGGCGGTTGCTGCCAATTTGGCGGTTGCGGATTCATTGGCAACCCGTAATGGAACTTCGGTGGCGGAGATACCCAGACCGAAGGCGTCAATGGAATCTGCGCGGATGGCCCCGCTAAAATCTGTCTGTTTGAGAGCATCTGTCCAGCGGGTTCTGCCGGAGACCATTTTGAGTTTAAAGGGATTATCGCCTTTGCCCGTTATGGTGATCTGGGGGCCGGCAATTTTCTGAAGGTAAGGAGACAGCATCTTCAGATCTAAATTGATGCTGCCGCTGGCAGCCAGCTTTTTTTGATTACCGGCCTGATCCATATTCCCGGTCGCCGAAAGGGACAAGGGGGTGGAGTTTAGCTGGATGTTTTCAATTGTCAGCGCCTTTCCGTCCGGGCTGCGTTTTAAATTCGCCTGCAGCTTGACGTGATCCTCGGAAATCGAAGGCAGGGTATCAGAGGTTAACTGAAAAGGAGAAAGATCGGCATCGACGTTTAAGAACTGGGCTTTCGGAGATGAAAAGTCCAAATCGAGATCAAATGTTCCTTTGCCTGCAATTTGGGTTTTTTCCGGCAGTTGGATGAAATCCCCGTAGGAACGGGTCAGTTTAGCCAGGTCAAGCCGGGCCTTGGCCCGTGTTTTCATGTCTTTTTGGAGGTCCGACCAATCGCTGATCGTAAATTGAGGGATGGTGATCGTACCCGCTGTGCCGTCGATGTCAATCGGAGCAAATCGGGCGGATTTCGTTTCGAAATTAAGTTTTCCTTTGGTTTCCAGGGTCAAACGGTCATCGCGCAGTGTTTTTTGTCCGTCGTGATAACGGAAATTGCGGGTAGCGACCCGGGTGCTGTTTAGCACCAGGCGCTGTGCATCCATCGACCCGCTGGATTGAACATGAGCGGTTCCCGCCAGGCGGGTGTTATTGGGAAGTTTTTTAAAATTTCGCAGCAGGTCTGAAATCTGCTGCAAATTAAAGTTGTCGTCGATTGAGAAATTGCCGGCCGTGGGCAGACTTCCCGCGGGATTCAACTGAAAACGGCTGGCGCTGAATTTCCCCCGGGCCATCGATGACTGAATGGTTAGCTTTGGCTGTTGAAATTTACTGACGGTTAAACCTTCGCCCCTGTGGGCCGTGGCGCTGAAATCGGCTTTGACATCCTGCTTCGGAAGAATGGGCGCCCCGTTGCGGTTCAAAGCCAGGCTGCGAATATCCAAATTTGCGGCTGCGGCGCTTTTATTGGGCGCGGTTTCATTGATCTGAAGCTTGGCAAACAGTTTGCCGGAACCGTCCCATTCGCTGATGTCGAGAAATTTTTTTAATTCCCTGAGCGCTGCCGCCATGTCCGCTGAAAGCGTGACCTGCATGCTGCTAAAATCTCCCTGTCCGTCTGCATTCAAAAAAGAGGAGCGCAGCGACAAGGTGTCTATGCGGATTCCCTGAGAGCGCTTCTCACCGCGGGCGTTTACTGATAATGGCTGATTCCAGGCAACGGGTTTGCCTTTTCTGAGGCCTTTTAATTGGTCGATGCGAGCGCTGCCATCAAATGCGGTGACGTCGTCTGTCGATTTGACGTTTGCAGACAGTGCGAGTTTGCCCTCAGACAGTGTCAGGTCTTGGTGCAGCTTCAAGGTGCCGGGCAGCTGGGAAAAAACTTCGGCCAAATTAATATCGGCCGAACCCTGTAATTGATTTCGGCCCCGGCCGGCAAACCGTCCCCGGACGGACCCGTTTGCCAGAGAGGATTGTAACTTCATTTGGTTTAGCGACAGGACATCCTGGCTTACGGTGCCGTCTATTTCGGTGGTGATACCGTTAATCCGGGGATGATCCGCACCCAGCGGCCCGCCCCAGAGCTCCAGCCGGCTCAAGGACAACTTTGCCTTGATGTCCAGGGCGCTAGCTGCGCTGCCCTGTAAGGCAAGATCGACGTTTAAACGTCCTTTGCCCGCTGGAAAATTACGGCGGGACGCCATTATCGCCAGGACCTCTTCAAGTTCCCAGTTGGTGATTTTCAAGCGGGCATCGGATTGAATTGCCTTCAGGTCAAGGGGATTGTTCGCAGAAAGGGTCAGGGTGCCATCGCCGGACAGGGTGCCGACGGTGTCGCCCGATGTCAGGAAAACCTGGTAGGCGATGGGTTTTTCGATGTCGGATATATCCAGAAAAAGATCCAGATCTTTGACCACTGTTTTTTCACTGCCGGCCGGGTCTGCCGTGCGGATGGCGCCGTCGGTAATTTTGAGCAGCCCTGAAAAGGTTGGAAAAACGCCGGATTGGGGGGCAGCCGCTTTTTCAGATACATCAGATGGCTGTTTATCCGGGAGGTAAAAAACCACTTGCGGTTTAACGGCTTCAATCGCTCCCAGATTGCCGGTATCGGCCATCAACTGAACCAGACCGCGATATCCTTTCAGCTCGGCGACTTCAATGAAAAGGTTTTCCTGTCGATGGTCGTAGATGATGCCTTTGGCTTCAATACCGCTAAACCATTTAAAAGTCCATTCCGCGACCTGTAGCTGTCCGGGTAGATGCCGGTTGATGCTTTCCAGTATGCGGGGCTTCAGCAGGTTGCTGGATAAGATTGCGGGCAAAAACACCAATCCGATAAAAATTACAAAAAACAAGGAAATCGCCGTCCAAAACAAAACCGCTTTTGTTTTCATTTTGCTCCTTCAGAAATCACTTGCTCAGATCTCAGTCCTTTTCAAATACTTTTTTTGTCGGTTGAGTTTCGAAAATTTAACCGGCCAACCGGCCAGTGCGAAACCGGCACTCGCAGAAAAGACGGTTTGTTTAACGAATATTTACGGCTTCTGAGATTAGATGGGAAAAACACATACCGTTTATAAGATAATACATAACGGTGATAATTAAAATACAAGTGCTTTTAAATTAGCAGCATCTTGGCCGAAATGTTAAACTTGATTATTCGGTCATCTGCGATGCACCGGATCATGGGCAAAGAGATTGACGAATCCAGCTAAAAAATGCCGATGCCTATTGGCGTTTGTAATTTGATGATTATCGTATGACGTGTTCGGTTAACAATTTTCAGCGGAATTTTGCACGTGTCGGAGGCTTTCATATTCTCACAAACGTTCATACAAGGTTCAGCTAAAAGCGGGCGTTAAAGCATAAATACCGTAAGGATTAAAATGGTTTGGTTTTTTTTCATATTCTTTGCCATTTCCGGTCTGCTGGCAACTTACATCACCTGGCGGCTGTTTAGCAAGGCTGACTTTCGGCGCCGGTGGAAGATTACCATTGCGCTGGGAATCGTTGTGGCGATGTTTACGCCTGTTTTGACGATTATGCTGCGCCGCGCCGGATTCGACAACCTGGGGCTGCATCTCCTCACCTGGGCTGGATATCTGGCAGTGGGTTTTCTGAGTTTTGTATTTTCTTATTTGGTTATTCGAGACCTGGTGTGGATGCCGCTTGCCGGGTTTAAGATGATTCAAGCGCGGATATCGAAACCGGCCCCACCCCCCACAGAATCCCGCCAAATCGACAACCCTTCCCGCAGGGGATTTCTTGTAAACTCAATGAACTATGGGGTTGTGGCTGCCGCGGTCCTTTCAACCGGATACGGTATTGCAGAAGCCAAACAGACGCCTGAGGTTAAACGCGTGCCGATAAAAATCGACCGTTTGCCGCCGGAACTGGATGGTTTCAGAATCGTCCAGATTACCGACATCCATGTCAACCCCACTTTTCGACGCGCTGATGTGGAAGACATCGTGGCAGTGGTGAATACCCTCGATGCCGATATCGTTGTCTTAACCGGCGACCTGGTGGACGGCTCGGTTGCTCAGCTGGGGTTTGACGTGGCGCCGTTGCAACAGATTAACTCGGTTTCGGGAAATTTTTTTGTTACCGGCAATCACGAATATTATTCCGGCGTGGTTGAATGGATCGAAGAAGTCAAACGCCTGGGCTTTTCCGTGCTGCTGAATGAACATCTGGTTCTTACCCGCGGCCAGGCCAGAATGGTGCTGGCTGGCGTGACCGACTATCGCGGCGGCAATTTTTTGACCAGTCACCGCTCGGATCCGCAAAAAGCCTTAAATGGCGCGCCGCCGGCAGACGTTAAAATCCTTTTAGCGCACCAGCCCAAAAATATTTTTGATGCCGCCAAAGCCGGATATGATTTGCAGATTTCGGGCCATACCCACGGCGGTCAGTTTTTCCCATGGAATTTGCTGGTGGGATTTGCCCAGCCGTATGTATCCGGTTTGCACACCCATCAAAACACCCGGATTTATGTCAGCCGCGGTACCGGTTACTGGGGCCCGCCGATGCGTGTGGGTTCTCCCTCCGAAATCACCTTGATCAAATTGATTGCCGGCTAGACCCAAAGTCATCCGCACCGTAACCGCCCTTAAACATCCGCGTTAGCCTTCGGTGGCCGGATCACAAACACCGAACAGGGAGCATTGCGGATGACTTGTGCGGTTACGTTTTTTTTGAAAAAACGCACCCAGCCTTTGCGGTCTTGAGAAGCGAGCACGATGACATCCACGCTCAACTGTTTGGCCTTTTCAACAATCACCCGATATACTGGAATTCCCGTCACCTGAATTTCTTCGACTGGGATTGAATTTTTGAACGCCTTGGGAATCACGTTGGTCAGGTCGGTCTGCTCTTTTATCTTAAAGTGTTTCTGGACGTCTTCTAAAGATCCAGCCACGATCCGGCCGTGAACCGGAAATGGCTCTTTGACATGGAGCACATAGAGCCTGGCATTATGTTTTTGGGCCAGGGATGCCGCGTATCTGGCGGCATACAGCGAGGATTGTGTAAAATCCACCGGGACCAGGATATTTTGGATAACGGTCATCACAGCCTTTTTTTAATTGACGATTCGAGTGTCAGATGTCAATTTTACATTAAACCCCAATTGAGCAATAAACGCTCAATTCGTCGTTATGGGTTACGGGTTAATCGTTATTAGAATTCGATGATAAGCTTATATTGTATTCATATATTGGGTGAGATATCAAATTAGATATCATTCCTTTCAATCGAATAACAAATAACGAATAACCGATAACGCCCAATTGGGTTTTAACTCAATTGGGGTTATACCGGAAGGTCTGATCCGTCATGAACAAAGAAGAAATCAAGAAGCTGGTCAAGAACAAAAATTTTATCTCCGGAATTTACAATTATTGCGATCGCTGGTGTGAGCGCTGTCCGTTTACATCGCGCTGCATGAATTTCGCAATGACCCGGGAGTATTCGGATGATTCTGAAGCCAGTGATATAAACAATGAAAAGTTTTGGCAAAGCCTTTCTGAAATTT
>JBFFCW010000027.1:0-18321 GCA_041559695.1 Desulfobacterales bacterium | reverse complement strand
CGAATCAGGCGCCATCTTTCCTGCACGGGAATGCCGGTCGGACAGGTCGCTTCACAGGGTGCGGCATATTTGCGGTTCTCCCAGACCGGAACAAATCGCCGCAGGAAGCTGTTGGTAATCAGGGCAATCGGCGTCCGATCCAGATGGGTAAGATCGCCGATTAAGCCGCCCTGTCCCAGTTCCTTGTCCCAGATCTCCGCTTGAAAAGAATGCATGGATCGCATCGGGCTGGAGACTTTTTCCTGGGGCGTGCGGGCCACCAGAAGCTGCCACTGCTTTTTATCGGAAAACGTTTTTATGAGCTCGGATCGATCAATTTGCTGCAGAAAAGCGTTTAAGTTCTCTGTCAGCCAGTTCCAGTCATCGTCTTTGATCGGAATCAGTTTGGCATCGGTCTGGCTGTAGCCACTATGCGGTCCCCGGAAGAAAACCTTCCCGCCAACCATTCCGACAAACGGTCGATAGCCCAGGACGTTCTGCGGGTTTTGGGGCTCATGCCCGCAAATCACGGCGATTCCACCGGCCATAAACTCACCGAAGTAATCACCGGCAGAACCCAGCACCCAGAGTTCGGGCGGTGTAAAACGCGGATTATGCTTGGTCATGGTCATACCGCGGGCACCGATGTTGCCGGCGATAAAAATTTTGCCCTGCGCCATGGCATTGGCGCAGCCGTTGCCCGCATTGCCGTGAATGACGATCTCGGCACCGGCATTGAGCCAGCCGACATCGTCGGAGGCCGGGCCCAGGACTTCGATAAAGGTGTTGGGAAAGCCCATGGCGCCTACCCGCTGTCCGGTTTGACCGGTTATCTTGACATGAACCGCTTCATTTCCGCTGCGCCAGAGCCGGCCGCCGATACCGTGCTGACCGAGGGCACTGACCTCTATCGAGCGCTCACCCCGCACCACAGCTTCTTGAATCTGCTCTTCCAGAACCCTTGATTCCACCCGGTTTCCGCTGAATGTTCCTGAAATCACCCGGGGCTGCGTGTGTTGGTTTGTTTCTCGTTTATTCATCTGTTCTTTCCACATCTTCCAATCAGGAGAAATCAGAAATCCGAAACAATTTTCAAAATTGTAAATTCGAATGCTCCAAACAGTTTCGAATTTCGATCATTCGATATTCGGATTTGTTTCGTGCTTCGATATTCGAATTTCGAATTTATCTCTATTTCGAAAAAAAGAGAGTATTCAGAAAAAATCGCTATCCTGCCGACCGCATCGCTAGACAACATATTTTATTTTCAACCGTTCGGCCACAGCGGGATCATCGATGCCCAGCGCATCGGACATGCCAATGGGCAATGATGTGGATCGCCCCAGCGGCGCCACGATTTTTTTCAATTCAGTGTCAAAACTTAGATAAAGATCGACCACCCGCTGGGCCACCATTTCGGCATCAAGCCGCCGGTACAGGCGTGGGTCCTGAGAGGTAATTCCTTTGGGACACAGGCCGATGTTGCAAATGTTGCAGCGGTCGGATTCAGAACCCAGACACCCGGCGGCGGCTTGCATGACATACTTGCCGATTTGCACCCCGCTGGCTCCCAGCATGTAGAGCGCGGCAGCATTGGCTGCCAGGTTCCCGTTTTTACCCACGCCGCCGCCGGCAAACAACGGCAGCTGGTTTTGCATGCCCAGCTTTACCAGGGTCAGGTACCCATCGCGAATATTGCTGGCAATGGGGTGCCCCATATGGTTCATGGAAACATTATAGGCGGCACCCGTTCCGCCGTCCTCACCGTCAATGGCCAGCCCGGAGGCATAGGGGTTGCGGGTCAGGTTGTTTAAAACCGCCATGGCTGTGGAGGTGCCGGATATTTTCGGATATACGGGCACCCGGAACCCCCAGGCCATATACATCGATTGGATCATCTTGGCGACCGATTCTTCAATCGAATACTTGGTCTGGTGGGTGGGCGGACTCGGCAGGTTGATACCGGTGGGCACGCCCCGGATGGCGGCAATCAGCTTATTGACCTTGTACCACATCAGCAGCCCGCCGTCTCCGGGTTTGGCACCCTGCCCATACTTGATCTCGATGGCGCAGGGGTCTTCTTTCATGTGCGGGATGGCGTGAATAATCTCATCCCAGCCAAAATAGCCGCTGGCGATTTGCAGGATGACATATTTTAAAAACCGGGATCGCAACAGCCGCGGCGGGCATCCCCCCTCACCGGTACAGATCCGTACCGGCATACCCAGTTCTTCATTTAAATAGGCCACACCCATCTGCAATCCTTCCCACATGTTGGGTGACAGGGCCCCGAAAGACATGGCGCCGATGATCAACGGATAGATTTCGCGAATCGGTGGAATCCAGCCGTTTCGGCTTAAAAATTTCAGATTGTCTTCGGGCGGTAAAACCCGTCCCAGCAGAGTGCGCAGTTCGAACTCATGACGGCCGGCATCCAGTGCCGGGTCCGTTAACATCGAGATCCGGATGAATTTCAGGCGATCGAGAATACCAGCATGCACATTACGCCGTCCGCCCCGTCTGCGGGGCTGGCCGCCCTGGTCAACATGAAATTTGAGTTTATCGGCTTCATCACTTCGGCAGGGCGCGATGCAGTCATTGGGGCAAACCATGGTGCACATGGCACAACCGATACATCGGTAGGCCGGGTCTGTTTTTTGGCGGATGCCGTAATAACTTTTATATGCCGTGGCCGGGGCCTGCGCCAGATCCGTCGGGGGTTCGAGCAGCCGCTTGCGAAATACCCCCAGTTCAATGGCATTTACCGGGCATATTGCGGTGCATTTGCCGCAAAGGGCACATTTTTCTTTATCCCATAGAACCTGCCACGGCAGGTCTTTAACACTCAGTGTGGAAGGGGTAATGGGTCTTTCTGGTTCCATAAGGTAACCTCCTGACGCCCCGGACCGACAAAGGCCGTATCCAGATGCATGGGTTGAAAATCCTTGCTTTTATCCCGATTTGGAATAGCGGCGTCCAGACCGCAGATTTCTGAAGAAAACGCATAAACACCGGGCTTTCCGCCGACAACTCCGGGTCGCAGCTTTTTACGATCCTGCACCATAAACACGCTATGGTCCGGCAGACAGCCGATGACGCAGTTGGGCCCATCGATAATCAACGGCCGGCAGGTTTGCTTCAGATTCTTTAAAAAATGGCCGCTGGGATGATCGATCAGATCAGTGTCCTGAAGCGGCGTGATAATATGTTTATAAGTTTCTACACTCAGGCCGAGCTTGGAAACCGCATAATGTAGGATATGGGTAAAAACCTCTGAATCCGACTGGTAGCCGGTATAACCCGGGAATCCCCTCGACTCCAAAAACGAGCGAATCGGAACGAAGGCCGTATTTTCACCGTTGGTCATGGTTGAATATCCCTGAATGAAAAACGGGTGACAGGCATACAGGGTAATGGCGTAGTTGGTGTTCTGCCGCCCCTGGGCCATGATCACCCTGGCAAAAAGTTCTTTGCGGTCCAGGTTCAGATGCTCGGCAACCAGCATGGGATCCCCGATTTCCTTGATCATAATCACATCCGGCCAGAAAGAAAAAACGATCATGTCGTTTTTGTCCTCCCCCATGGCCCGCAGCTGAAGCCGAATTTTAAGAAGCTGTTCATAGAGCTCCGCCTGGCTGAGGTCCTCCCACTCTTCCGGGTATTCATAGGCCCGGATCAGATATACATCCCGTTTGGGAACACCGGGCGGGGGAATCTTGGGCAATTTGACCGAGATCTTATATTTGGTCATAAAGCCGATATCCATCATAAATGTGTCCAGGCGCTTTAACCCTTTATCGCTGAAAATTCCCGATAAAATAGGTGCATCCTTTATCTCCTCAAAGGGACCGGCAAGATCACGCAAAAAAATCCCGACCCCGGAACAATCATGACCCTCGCGCATAACATCGAGCGCTTTCAGGGCGACCATCGGTGATAACGGCTCCTGACTGGTGATGGCAAATAAGCGGCACATGGCAATTGATCTCCCTCTTTGGTATTCCCTTAATTTTGCATGCAACATTCAAGTGTTAATCATCGGATAAAAAACCTGCCGGACGACAACTGACAGGGGTGCAACCTCCATAGCGATGGAAACGGTAAACTGCGGTAATGGCAATCAGATCAGACTGGTTATCGCTTCAGGCAGGATGAGCTGCAAGTTATGATCATTAAGAAATTCATAGCCGGAATTTTTATGGAAGTTTATCGAAGTCGTTTAGCAAGCCGGAAATGATTGATTGGATCCTTCCTGGGGCCTGCTAACAGACATACGGGGCATCATATTGGAAGGGTCCCCGAATCTTGGACCGGGGTGAAAAATTAGTAAAAAAAATACCAACCCATACCTGAATAATCTTAACCCCTAACGGGAATAATACGATTTTGGATTTCCCTCTTTTTTAAGTTTGTCTTAAATCCCCCTTCCGAAAAATCGCTGCGTCAAAATACCGGTTGCTTATATCATATAAAACCAATATGAAAAATAAAAAATTGATATAAATCAACTATTAATCCGAAAATCAAAATATCGCAGGCACAAGCACAACAAATTTCAAGAAACCCGGAAATTTCATCCTTAAATATGAGCAATGAGCATGCCAAAATAGGAAAAGCGCGCAAAGGCCCATAAAATACGGGCCCCGGCATCAGTTTTAAAACAATTTACCCGAAAATCATACATAAATGTAAAACATCCCCGGGTAAATTTACAAAAACGTAATTTTAAAACCGCTCACAGTCAAGGGCTGATTCGCTTTCCACTCTTGCGGGGCAGCTTCAGCAGTCAAACCGGCCGCATGAACGGATCAAGCTGAGGATTTAAGAAGTTTTAGGTTTAAGGGCCTAAACGAATGATTTATTACCTGGATTTTACCTTGACCGCTAAACGGATTTATGATTTTAAAATTTGACTATATATTATCTAGTGTTGTGTCTTAGAAATATCGTCTAAAATATTATTGAGTAATGAGGCGTGATACCCATCTGTCATTCCCGCGCAGGCGGGAATCCAGGCGCCTTTGAACCGGACTCCCGCCTGCGCGGGAGTGACGATCATTTTGTAACTTATTTGTCGGACACAACACTAGAAACATACCGGACCTTTATCCTCAAGAAATGTCCCCGCATAGCGCTCGAGAAGGGCTTCTTGTTTGAATAAATAAGAGTGAAGCTATCTTTTAACTGATTATTCACGAGGAGGACAGGATGGGCTGCAAGGGTTGGATTAAAAAAGTCCGGTTTCTACTTGTTTTTGCCGCGCTGTTACTCATCATTGCGCCCGCGCCATCCATCGCTAAGGGCCCACTGCCTGAAATGGATCCCAGCGGGTATCCCGCCCCCGACACCGGTTGTCTGGCAGCCGGCAAGTGCCATGCCGGTATCGAACCGATACGGGCACACAATTCCGAAATGGCCAGGCAGATCTACGCTATGGGGAACAAATTGGGGGACCCCAATGGCTGCGTGGTATGTCACGGCGGTGATCCGACTGAAGAAAAGGATGCCGCTAAAGCGCATTCCGCAGCGCCGACGGGAGGCGCCTTAGATACCTTTGTGCTGCATTCCGCCTCAGTCTGGGTCAACGAAAAAATCTGCGGTCAATGTCACAAGGAATGGGTATATGCCCAGCATCGTTCGATCATGCAGACCGAAGCAGGAAAAATCCAGGGTGCCATCTGGGGCTGGGGACCGGCCAGTACCGGCTACGCCAAAAAATACGGCAATTACGATGTCGACGACCCGGATGGTCCCTCACCTGTATTCGGTAACCAAAAATATAAGGACTACACCCAGGCCATGATGAATAAATACCCGGACAATTTTCCGACCGAACTCGCACAGGTGCCGAAAACCAATCCAGCAGAACTTAAACAGAAGCCTTATACCGCCATTTTTACCTATCTGCGCACCGATTGCCAGCGCTGCCATGTGGGGGTCAAGGGCCGCGACAAGCGCGGCGATTTTCGCGGGATGGGTTGTGCAGCCTGTCACATACCGTACAACAATGCCGGCCTGTATGAAGGCGGTGACCAGACGGTCAAACGCGATGAAAAGGGCCACGCCATGGTTCACTCCATTCAGTCAACGCGTAAGACCAAAGTGGTCGTCAACGACATCGTCTATTCGGGAATCCCGCATGAAACCTGTGTTTCCTGCCACAATCGCGGCAAACGTATCGGCGTCTCCTTCCAGGGCCTGATGGAGTTTCCTTACGGCAGCCCGTTTTCGGCCGACGGGAAAAAGCAGCCCAAACTGCATACCAAGGTCTATCAGTACATCAAAGACGATTTACATCATCAACTCAAATCCCGCGAAGGCAACCCGGAGGGCGGGTTGCTCTGTCAGGATTGCCATACGACAACATCCATGCATGGCAACGGCAATATCACCGGTACACTACTGGCCAATGTGGAAATCGAATGTTCTGATTGTCACGGTACTGCCACCCGGTATCCGTGGGAACTGCCCCTGGGTTGGGGCGATGAGTTCGACCAGGACCTCAGCAATGAACGGCCCCGCGGCACCACTGCCGAGCTGCTGGTCAATCAGAGCAAATTCGCCACGGCGTATTCGGGAAAGGACGGCTATCTGCTGACGGCCCGCGGCAATCCTTTCGGCAACGTCGTCCGGCAAGGCGATAAAGTCATGGTGCATTCCGCCAGCGGTCTGGATTTTGAAGTTCCCACCCTGAAGTCGATTCACCTGCAGGACAAATGGCAGAACAAAAGTGCGGCCATCGCAGCTAAAATCATCACTCCCGGACATCTGCAAAAGATTGAGTGTTACGGGTGTCATTCATCATGGGCACCCCAGTGCTACGGGTGCCACGTCAAGGTGGATTTTTCAGGAGACAAAAAGGCAACCGACTGGGTGGCGGCCGGCAATACCCATTTTGCCAACGGTCACACGGCCGAATCCTGGCGCAAGGTTAAGCCGCCGCAGGCGGCCGGCGTTGCTTTTGGCAAAACCGCTGAAAACCGCTCCTACCTGCGGTGGGAAGACCCGGTTCTGGGAATCAACGGTGAAGGGCGCGTCAGCCCAATCGTTCCCGGCTGTCAGCAAATCACCACCGTTGTCGCGCCGGATGGCGAGACACTGATTCACAACAAGATCTGGCGCACCGCACCCGGAGCAGAAGGCGGCGGAGACAAGGGTCAACGTGGCATCGACATGGCCCCGGCCATGCCGCATACGACCGCCCGCCAGGCGCGCACATGCACCTCCTGCCACGCCGAGTCAAAGGCCTTGGGCTACGGAACCCATGACGGCCGCTATATGAAACAATACACCAAGGGCATTTATGTGGATATTACCAACGAAAAAGGCCAACTCGTGACCCAAACCGCCAAGTTCCAGATCAGTCCCATACCGGATTTGCCCATGGATCTGGATCAAATCATCACCCGTGAAGGGGAGCAACTTCAAACCGTGGGTCATCACTGGCCGATGTCTGGACCGCTGACCAAGGAGATGCGCGACAACATGGAACGCGTGGGGGTGTGCCTGTCCTGCCATAAGGAAATTCCATCCGGCCGTTTCGTTTATCGCATGGTTAACAAAATCGGCAGCATCACGGGGCTGACACCCAAGACAGATGCGGAACATCAAAAACTGATCGGGCGGGCCATGTTCATTGCAGCCAATGTGGAAATCTTCGGCACGCTGATCAGCGCAATTGTGGTACTCATTATCATCGTGTTCTTTGCAAGGAGGAGGCGCACATAGACATTGCTTATCGTTACCGGTTCAGACAAGCGTGTTGTGGGGCCGCATGCAGCGCCGGTGCATGCGGCCCTTGTTGTAGCCCTGTATGATGAAAACAAATGGCAAAAAACAATCTGCCGCTCGGCCATGGTTGCTTAGCCGGTTATTATTTTGACAACCCGTCGACTTTATTTTATATATTTTGACGGATCCATAAGGAAACCAGGCGGTTTTCCCTTAAAATGGTTGTACTCAATTTCGAACGGCAAAAACGCTTAGCCAGGAGCAGCCATGTTTATCAAGCAATCCGATCTTTTTACGGGCATCAGCATGGATTTCGTAAAAAATTTCATGGATATCTGCGCAATGTCATCCCATAAAAAGGGGGAAGTTCTCTTCCGCGAAAACGATCCCGCCAAGTTTTTTTTCATTCTGTTGAACGGGCGTGTAAAATTAAGCGTCGGCGAACCGCAACAGGTGGTTTACAATGCTGAACGCAATGGAGAAGCTTTTGGATGGTCCAGTCTTATCGGGCGGGATGTTTACTCCGCATCAGCCGAATGTTTAGAACCCACCAAATTACTGAAAACCGCCAGCAATGAATTGTCCAGGATTTTAGAAGAAGATACGGAAAATGGGATCATCTTCTTTAAACAGCTTGCCGCCACACTTGGCAATCGTTTGTTAGAAACGTATAAATTGGTAACGCCTAAAATTGAAAATTCCAAATAACAAATCATTATCCTTGAGGTTTCGGGTGTCAGGTGTCAGAAATACAAAACCTGACACCTGAACACTGACACCTGACACCAGAAAGGGGAGACTTTATGCCAGCCAATTCTTCATCCAATTTAAAAAGGAAGCACGGCCTGACCCGGCGCGAATTCATGTGGCTTTCGTCGACGACCGCTGCCGCTTATGTGTTCGGCTGCGCCACCGATCCGGTAACCGGGAAAAAGCAATTCATGCTGGTATCCGAAGACACCGAAATCCAGATCGACAAACAGTACGCGCCGCTTCAGATTTCCACCGATTTCGGGGAAGTGCAGGACAGCCAATTAAACCGCTATGTCAGTCAGGTCGGAAGCAAGATGGCGGCATCGTCTCATCGCAGCCACATGCCCTATTCGTTCCGGGTGGTAAACGCCACCTATGTCAATGCCTACGCCTTTCCCGGCGGCACGATCGCCGCCACGCGCGGCATTATGCTGTCGCTGGAAAACGAGGCCGAACTGGCCGCCCTGCTGGGCCACGAACTGGGTCATGTAAATGCGCGGCACGCGGCTGAACAGATGTCAAAAGGGCAACTGACCCAGGCCGTCGTCGGCGGAGTTTCAGTGCTGGCCGGAACCCAGAGCGCGGCCCTGGGCGATCTGGCGGGCCAGCTGGGCCAAATCAGCGCCGGTGCCCTGCTGGCATCATACAGCCGAGACAATGAACGCGAAGCCGATGCCCTGGGCATGGAATATATGGTGGGTGCCGGTTATGGATCCCAAGGGTTTGTCGGGTTGATGGAAATGCTCAACAGCATGTCAAAACACAAATCCACGACCGTCGACCTGTTATTTGCCACCCACCCGATGAGTCAGGAAAGATATGATACAGCCGTTCAGACCGCAAATACGAAATATCGGCCCGCTTTAAAAGGGCCGCTTTACCGGGAACGCTATATGGATCAGACCGCCGGATTGCGAGCCCAAAAAGGAGCAATCCAGGAAATCCAAAACGGCGAAAAACAAATGGCTAAAAGCAAATACGATGATGCCAGCAATCATTTTCGCAATGCGTTGAAAAAAGCACCGAATGATTATGTCGGCCTGTGCATGATGTCGATTAGCAACCTGGCCCAAAAAAAATACGCGGTTGGTCGGCAGTACGCCGAAATGGCCCAGAAGTCCTACCCCAAAGAAGCCCAGGCCTATCACCTTAGCGGATTTTCTAAAATCCAGCTGAAGGACTTTGAGGGCGCCTACGAAGAATTTAGCTCCTTTGAATTGCGGTTGCCCGGAAACCCGAATACGATCTTTTTTAAAGGCTATTCCCAGGAAGGCATGAATCACGTCGAGCAGGCAGCCAATGAATACAAACGCTATCTGCAGGTCGTACGGGAAGGCAAATACGCCCAGCATGCCTATCGCCGCTTGGTAGATTGGGGGTACATCAAGTAGCATTCACAATTTAGATTTTAGGATTCTGATTTTGGATTTAATAACAGACTGATCCGCTTCAACATGGGCTCCAACATTTTTTTCCCACAATCCAAAATCTAAAATCTAAAATAAACGTTTTTGATTTCTGCTTAGCATCCGAGTTGAATTTGGAAAAACTTGGCCACCTATGAAAATAACAGACCCCCTCCCCGACATACTGGTTCAGGACCTGGAAAGCAAGTGGGAGGCGTTCGAGCAATCAGGTGCCCGCCATAAAATCAGCCTTCCGCAGGACCCGCAAACGCATCAGGTGCTTCAACGCGTGTTTGCCTTTAGCGACTTCGTGGCCGAAAACTGCATCCGCCAGCCTGCCTTAATCTCCAATCTGATTGAAAGTGGAGACCTGCACCGAAGTTATTCCCGGCAGCACTTTTCTGAAATGCTGAAAAGCGCGCTCATCGATGTGAAAGATGAGGCGGTTTTAATCCAAATTTTGCGTGTCTTTCGCCGCCGAGAAATGACGCGGATTGCGTTTCGTGACCTTGCCGGCTGGAGCAATTTAGCAGAAACCGTCACCGATCTCTCCCATCTGGCCGATACCTGCCTCGAGCAAACTGCTTTAATTCTATACGAGGGGTTATCTGAAAAATACGGCACCCCCACCGCCGAAGATGGCACACCGCAACTCCTGGTCATCCTGGGGCTGGGCAAACTGGGCGCACAAGAGCTTAATTTCTCCTCCGATATCGATCTTATCTTCACTTACCCAGAAGCCGGTCATACACGCGGTGCCTCGCAATCGATCAGCACGGATGATTTTTTCACCCGCCTCGGCCGCCAGCTCATTAAGGTCATCAGCCAACCAACCGCCGAAGGGTTCGTGTTTCGCACGGACATGCGCTTGCGGCCCTACGGGGAAAACGGACCGCTGGTCATGCATTTTGATGCCCTGGAAAACTATTTCGAGCAGCAAGGCCGGGAGTGGGAGCGTTATGCCTTGATCCGGGCCAGAGTCGTGGCCGGCGATAAAAAAATCGGTGATCACTTGCTGGAACGATTAAACCCGTTCATATACCGGCGGTATCTGGATTACGGCGCATATGATTCTTTGAGGGAAATGAAGCGGATGATTTCGCTTGAATTCAACCGCAAAGGAATGAAACGAAATATCAAACTGGGAAAGGGGGGCATTCGGGAAATTGAGTTCTTCGGCCACATGTTTCAGCTGATTCGCGGCGGTGTGACACCCGATCTTCAACAGCGCAGTATCCAGCAGGTACTAAAGATACTGGCCCGGGACAATCACATTCCCACCCAGGTGAGTAAACAACTGACAGCCGCTTACATATTTCTCAGAAATACCGAACACCGGCTGCAGGAATTCGCCGATCAGCAAACCCATGATTTGCCTTTGAATGAACCGAATCAGATCCGGCTGGCGGCATCCATGGGGTTTGCGGATGCAGGCGAATTCTTTTCGCAACTTGATCAGCATCGCAGCAATGTGCACCGCCATTTTCAATTCCTGTTGGAGACCAAGGATGAACAATCAAAACAGCCGAACCTGGAAGAACAGCTGCAGGGTATCTGGCAGGGCGTGATCAGCGACCGCCGGGCTGAAGAAACACTGGCGGGCATCGGTTTTGACCAACCCCGGGCGGTATTGCAATTGTTGGATTATTTACGCAATACGCTTGGATCAAACCGGTTAGGTGATAAAGGCCGCCGGCGCCTTGAAAAATTAATCCCCCAGGTTCTCAAAGAAGTGGGGGCCGGGAACAGATCCGAAATGGTTCTCGGCCGGATTATTGATCTGATAAAATCCATTGGCGGGCGCATCAGCTATTTTGCGCTTTTACTTGAAAATCCGATGGTATTAACCCATCTGATTCAACTGGCAGGAGCCAGCCCCTGGATCGCCTCTTTTCTGGCCCAGTATCCGGTTCTTTTAGATGAGCTGCTGGATCCCCGCACCCTTTATATGCCGCCTGAGGCCGGGCAGATCAAAGTTGATTTAAACCAGCGCTTGCGCCACACCCCTTCTGATGATTTGGAATACCAGATAGAACAGCTGTGCGTTTTCAAAGAAATCAACGTACTGCGCGTTGCCGCTGCCGATGTCAGCGGTGCGCTGCCCCTGATGCGGGTTAGCGATCATTTGTCCGACATTGCCGAGACGCTGCTGGCCCAAGTCGTCCAAATGGCCTATGATCATCTGTATGCCAAGCACGGTGCCCCGACCTGTGAGCTCAACGGCAAAACCTGTGAAAAAGGCTTCGCGGTCATCGCTTACGGCAAACTGGGTGGACTGGAGCTGGGCTACGGTTCGGACCTTGACCTGGTATTTCTGCATTCCGGTACCGGCGAAAAAACCAAAGGCGGCCAACAGGCCGTCGACAGTGTGCAATTTTTCAACCGCCTCGGACAGCGCGTCATCCATATCCTGACCGCCCACACGCGGGCGGGCAGATTGTATGAAATTGATATGCGACTGCGGCCCAGTGGGGGTTCCGGGGTACTCGTCAGCCATGCAGAAGCATTTCGCGATTACCAGCAAAACTCGGCCTGGACCTGGGAACATCAGGCCCTGATAAAGGCAAGATCCATCCTCGGCGATTCGCTGTTAACCGACCACTTCGAAAGCACCCGCAAAGACGTTTTGTCCCGTCCGCGTAAAAAACCCAAACTGCAGCAAGCGGTGGTCGACATGCGTGACCGCATGCGTAAAGAACTGTTAAAACCCGAGGCGGGAATGTTTGATCTCAAGCAGGATACGGGCGGAATGGTCGATATCGAATTTCTGGTTCAGTATCTGGTGCTCTTAAAATCTCATGAATATCCCGAACTACAGAAATGGACCGATAATGTCCGCCTGATCCAGACGCTAATTGCCACCGGTGCCATCGATGAATATACGGCTCACATTTTAAAACACGCTTACCTGATTTATCGGGCAGCAGCCCATCAGGCCAGCCTTCAGGAAAAGCCGGCGAAAGCTCCCCGGGAAAAATTCAAGCACCTGCGAAGGCGGGTGGAAAAAATCTGGAATACCTTTTTAGGTTAGCCGGTTTAGCCCGTTGAGCCAGCTGAGCGCCCTGTCTTGTTGAAATCAGAAAAAGGTTTGATTTTGTTGTCTACGGGCAAAGAATTGACAGACATTCATGGGCAAGTTATATTTAGATATTATCTTTGAAAACCAACCGTCCATCAGACAAGGATTTCAGTATGAAAATCGTTTTAGCGGGACTGAGCCTGCTGTTCCTCTGTTGTCTAGGTTCTGAAGTTTTGGCAGATCAAGTCTATACCTGGACCGATAAAGACGGCAATATACATATCACTGCAGAGCCGCCGCCTAAAAATGCCCGCGTCAAAGATATATTAAAATATGAGCCCCAACCGGATAATGCCGTCCCGGACACAGAACAGCGCGGGGATTCAAAAGCCACGGCTGCACCCGGCGAACCGGAATCAGATGATGTCCGGCAGGCCAGAACCAGGGCCGAAACAGCCAGAAAAGAAGCGGAAATTGCCAGCGCCAAGGCCGAAGAATTAACGAAAGCAGCTGAAAAATATATTGAAACCCATAATCGAAACGAATATATGCGGCGCGCCCATAAATACAAAATGAGAAAGGCGGCCGATGATGCCAGGGCCGCCCAGGAACAGGCCAGAATCGCCGAAGAAAAAGCAATCGAAGCTGAAAAAAAAGCGAAATTGGCTGAAGAAAACGCCAGAGATTCAGATGACTAGAAGTGGTTTCAAAATCTCAGATTAGGTTCAAGGGCAATGCGCAGGCCGGGCGAGAAAGCGCAGCATACATAGGTACGTGAGCATTTAACGGAGGCCTGTGCTGCACCCTAATTTAAAATTCAGATGCGAATCCCGCTTGCGGGGCAACGCTGCCATTGGGCCTTAGATGGGGTTTTGAAACCACTTCTAAACCGCTTCAGGGGGTTAGAAAACACCAAAGGATGTGCCGGTATTTTGAGCGTTGCAGCTTTTTTAGCGCCCGGGCCTCAACCGGTCGAACGCGTTCGCGCGTGGTCTTTAAATCGCGGAGAAAATAAGATGAAAACAATATGCCGAATTTTACCCATTGCTTTTCTTGCTGTGATTTTGGCCGGCGTATTTGCCGGTCAACATGCAGATGCCGAGGAAGGCTCCTGTTATCTTGAGGCAACGAATACAGACGTCTTTGTGATTGTCTTTGATCTGGACCAAGACGGAAATCAAGGCCGCCAGATCTGGCAGGGACGAATTAATCAGGGAGAATCCGTAAAAATCACAACACCCCACGGCCGCTTTATTTATAATTATAATGATCAGCCGGATGAGGACCAGCCGCTTAGTGGCGGCGCTGATCGCTGGTGCAATAGTCTTGAAACCATACTGGTTCCTTAAAGATCAAGGATAAAGATATGAAAAGAATACAGCGATGGGTACCCATTATCTTTGTGGCCGCGGTGATAACCGGCTGTTCGGCCACACCCGATGTTGATTCTGATAAAGGCGCCTGCTACCTCAAGGCCGCCGATAGTGAGGTCTATGTTAAAGTCTTTGATCTGGACCCCGCCGGAAACATGGGTGCGCTCATCTTCCAGGGAAAAATTGATCAACGTATAGGCGCACGGATCAAAACAGCTCATGCGCAATTTCGCTATTATTATAATCTCGATCCGCAGGTTGACCGGCCCCTGAGCAGCGGCCCGGACCAAGCCTGCGATGATCATGACGTCATATTCGTTCCCTGATTTTTAAATTTTAAAAAATTGATATTACATTTTTGTAATATATTTCCTGTATTTCTACCAAATTTGTAACAACCCCGACTCGCCTCACCCGGCCAAAAACATTCTTATAGACCTGTCATTATTCATATTTTTTAAATAGGCACTGCATGGCATACATGTTGCTCAACAACAAAGGATTCAGTAAATTAAAATGAGCCATAGCGTAAAATGAATAACGTCCACCAGCAAACAGCCAGGGAGCTGCAGCAAAAAACGCAAGCCTTAATTGCGCGCTTTCTAAAAGGAAAAGAGCCCGATTTTTTAAAGCAGCATGCCCGGCTCCTGGACGATTATTTCCGCCAGACATTTGAAACCAGTATGGTGGGCCCCCGCATGGATATCGGTAAAAACCCCTATGCCATTATTGCGCTGGGCGGCTATGGCAGAGAGGAACAATGCATCCATTCCGATGTCGACATGTTGTTTCTGATCAAAAAGAAGGTTCCAAAGGAAGCCGAAAACTTGATCCAGGAAATCATTTATCCGCTGTGGGATATTGGTTTGGATGTCGGCTATGCGACCCGTTCGCTGAAAGAGTGTTTGGCGCTTGGCGGCAAAGATTTTGAAGTGCTGACCCCAATGCTGGATGCCAGATTTGTCTGCGGATGGTCCCTGATATACGCGAATCTTCTGGAGCAATTACGGGAAGGAATCATTGTTAAAAAATCCCGAAAAATTATCAACTGGCTGGTTGAAAAGAATGAATTGCGGCACGCCCATTTCGGAGATTCGGCCTATTTACTTGAACCCAATCTTAAAGAGGGCCAGGGCGGTTTGCGGGATTATCACACCATGTTGTGGATTGCGCGCATCGCGTTTAATGCAAAACAATCCAGAGATCTTGAATATCTGGGGTTGCTTTCTCATGAAGAGTTTCAGACCTTGAACCGATCCATCGCTTTTATCTGGGGCGTGCGCAACCGGATGCACCATATCTGCCGTCGCAAATGTGATCAACTGCATTTTGAAAACCAGGTTAAACTGGCGCAGTCACTGAACTACAAGAGAATTAACGGGCAGCAACCGGTCGAAAGATTTATGGGAGAGCTGCACGGGCAGATGGAGGCGCTAAAGCAGCAACACCTGATGTTTTTGCATGAGCTGGGCTACGAGAAACGAAGAAAGCGCAAAAGAAAATCGCAGAAAAAAAGTGCCGTTGACGGCCTGGAGGTAATCAAATGGGGGATGCTTAATTTCGACGGGCCGGAGGCCATTATCAAAAACCCGGAACTGTTAATGAAAATATTTGAGGAAAGTGCGCGTCTCAAAATTCCCCTGAGCGCTGAGGCCAAAAGGCTGGTAAAAGAATTTTCCCATTTCGCAGATAAGGCGTTTGGAACTTCCGGGCCGGTTGTTAAATCATTCGAACGGATTTTAGTCGCCCCGGCGCCGAAATTCAATGTCCTCAATGAAATGTTGAATACGGGTTTTCTCGAAAAGTTTATCCCTGAATTCCACAGCGTCCACAATCGCATCCAGTATGATGAGTATCATCTTTATCCGGTCGATAAGCATCTGTTGCGCACCGTGCAAACCGTCAAAAAGTTTGGCGCTGCAAAAGACAGCAGCCTGGAGCCGTTATGCGAAAAAATTTACCGGAAATTGAGACGAAAGAAGCTTTTGCTCTGGGCGGCTTTGTTACACGATATCGGCAAAGGCGAATCTGAAGAAGATCATTCAATAAAAGGCGCTGAGATCGTTAAAGCCGTCCTGAAGCAAAAGGGGCTGGCGCCTGCCGATATCGAAACGGTCATTTTTCTGGTTCAGGAACACCTTTTGCTGATTAAAACCGCTACCCGCAGGGATATCCACGACGAGGAAACCGCTATTTCCTGTGCCCGCAAAATTAAGGACATCGAACGCCTCAAGATGCTTTATCTGCTGACCGTCGCCGATTCGATCGCAACCGGGCCGATGGCCTGGAATGACTGGAAAGCAGCGCTTTTGAGAGATTTTTTCCTCAAAACGGTGAATGTACTGGAAAAGGGAGAACTGGCCACCGCCCGGGCTGTCGAAGTGGTGGCGCAAAAGAAAAGGGAGGCCCTGCGTTCAGCCCGAAACCCCGGAGAAAAAAAGAAAACCGAAGCCCTGCTAGGTGTGATGTCGCCGCGATATCTTTTATATATGCCGGCCGATGAAATTAAAAAACATATCAAGCTTTACCGTGATCTGGCCACGGACAATTCCGAATTTATATGGGAAATCGAACACACCGCCGATGCCAACACCCGCGCTGTTACCATCTGTGCCCAGGATCGTCCCGGTCTGATTTCAAAAATTGCCGGTGTCTTTACGTTGAACAATATCGATATTCTGGACGTTCAGGCCTTTACCTGGCGCAATAATATCGCTCTGGATATTTTTAAGGTCAAACCGCCACCCGATCCGATACTCGAAGACGAAAAATGGAACCGCACCGCCACGAACCTTGGGGCCGCGTTGTCCGAAGAACTGGATCTGGCCGACGCCCTTCGTAAAAAGGTGCGCGTTTATCGCAACACGAAAACCGGTCTCGATAAAAAACCCCATCAGGTCACGGTGGACAATGCCAGTTCCAGTTTTTTTACGATCATCGAGGTGTTCACCTATGATTTTCCCGGTTTGCTGTTCAATGTGACCGATGCGCTTTATCGCAGCGATCTGAACATCTGGGTTGCTAAAGTCGCGACCAAAGCGGACCAGGTGGTTGATGTGTTTTATGTTAGAGACGTAAATGGACAAAAAGTGGATTTGCCGGGTCAGGTGTCGAATATAAAAGCCGCCATAATGGAAAGGCTTCCGGCATCATAACGGAATCGTTTCGGACGAAGAAACAGTTAAATATTTAAACCCCAAAAGGAGGTTTTTACCATGAAGAAAATCGAGGCGATCATCAAGCCCTTTAAACTCGATGATGTCAAAGAGGCCTTGAACAAAATCGGCATCCAGGGGATGACCGTTTGCGAGGTCAAGGGATACGGGCGTCAGAAAGGCCATAAGGAAATCTACCGCGGCGCGGAATATGCGGTGGATTTTATTCCTAAAATTAAAATTGAAATTGTGATCGATACCGACCGCGCCGATCAGGTCGTCGAAACGATCCGCGAGGCAGCCAACACGGGCAAAATCGGTGACGGCAAAATTTTTGTGATGCCGGTAGAGCAAGCCCTGCGGGTGCGGACGGGGGAGACCGGCGGTGATGCAATCTAGCACCCATCCCAAACAGGATCTAAATGCTCATGGCTGGGCTGTTGATCAGCTCAAAATGCCAACATGATAAGGGTTAAGCCTGTTGGCCCGTTGGCCCGTAAAAAATAAAACAAGATATATTTTCGATTTCAACGGGATAGACCGGCCAACCTGCAAAAATTATCTGCTATTTTTAAAATAACTTCGAATTTTCATTTATAAAATAACAACATAAATTAATCATCCAAATAAAGGAGGAACGATCTGATGACACCCAAAGAAGTATTGGACATGGCAAAGGAAAACGGCGCAGTCGTTGTCGATCTGCGGTTTATGGATTTTCCGGGATTATGGCAACATTTTACGGTTCCGATCAGCGAACTGGAAGAATCCAGTTTTGAAGACGGTTTCGGCTTCGACGGCTCCAGCATTCGCGGCTGGCAGCCGATTCATGCCAGTGACATGCTGGTCGTCCCCGATTCAACCACTGCAAAAATGGACCCGTTTTATGAAGCCCCGACCCTGGT
>JBFFCW010000026.1:0-18821 GCA_041559695.1 Desulfobacterales bacterium | reverse complement strand
CGAGAATCGTGGTCAGGGTCGTCATCAGAATTGGCCGCAACCTGCGGCGACCGGCCTCGATCAGGGCGTCGTGTGTGCGCATCCCGTTGCGAACCAGTCGACCGGCCTGGTCCACCAGGAGAATTGCGTTGTTGACCACGATCCCCCCCAGCATGATGCAGCCGATGTAGGACTGCACATTCAGCGTCGTTGATGTAATAAACAACGTCACCAGCACGCCAACTGTCGCCAAAGGGACCGAAAACATGACCACCAGTGGATCCCTGAACGATTCATATTGACAGGCCAGCACCATATAAACGAGAAGCAACGCCAGCACGAGTGAAATTACCAGCTCCCTGAAGGCTTTTTGCTGTTCTTCGAAATTGCCGGCGACCGTCAGATCATAGCCCACAGGGCGTGGAATTTGATCCAGCAGTGCCTGAACGTCTGTGGCCACCGAGCCCAGATCACGCCCAGCCACGTTGGCGCTGACCGTCACCCTTCGCTGCTGGTCTTTGCGATCGATCAGGATCGGACCCCGGCTCCGCTCATATGCCACGACGTTGCGCAGCGCCACCTTTTCACCGGATGCGGTTGTCAGCGTAAGGTTGAGAATTTCGTCTAAGGAGCGTTTCTCGGCATCCTTGAGCTGAACCAGAATGCGATATGAATTGCCCCCCGCACGGTACTCGCCGGCTTTGGAACCGGCCACCGCAATTTGCAGCAGCTGGGTAACGTCGCGAACGCTCAGGCCAAGATCGGCGACTTTGTCACGATTCACACGGATCTCCTGCTGGGGGATACCGGCTTCAAGACTAATCTGAACATCAGTGATGCCCGGCACATCCACAATCAACTTCGCAACACTCGCGGCCAGAGCATCCAGCGTGGCAAGTTCGTAGCCTCGGATTTCAACGGTCAGCCCCTCGTCACCGCCCAGGATCCGTTCCAGTAAAAACTGACCCTGCGGTGCCCGGACCCGAATCTCCATACCGGGGACACTGCCGTCCAGACGCCGCCGCAGGTCTCTGGCGATTTCCACATTGGAGCGTTTGCGTCCGGCGGCCGGCAGCAGCGACATGCGTATTTCACCCTCTGAGCCCGCGTCAGCCCGCCAGCCGGAGGCACCGACACTGACCACCGATGCCACTGCCTCGGGCACGGCCGGTTGAACGAATTGCTCCATTATGCGTGTCTGCCGATCGACCAGCTCGAGCCGGGTGCCGATTTCCATTTTCCCGGCTACGCGAATCTCGCCTTCATCGCTGGGGGGCAGAAATTCGCTACCGATCAGGGGCAAAAGCAGCAGGCTTGCGCCGAGCACGGCAGCAGCTGCAAAGACGGTCACCAGACGGTGCCTCAAGACCCAGCGCAACAAATCCAGGTAAGCGTTCTCAAGACCTGAAAAGACGTTCCTGGCAGCGGCGGACCAGCGGTCCGTTCGAGCCGCGGGTGTCTTAAGGGACTGTCGGCTTGATGTCAAGAGCCTGGACGCCAGCATTGGCACCAGACTCAGCGCCAGCGTCAGTGAGCAGATCAGCGCAAAGATGATCACATACGCCAGTTCCTTGAAAAGAATGCCCGAGACGCCGCGCACAAAAACCAACGGCAGGAAAATAACCAGGGTGGTGATGGTGCTGGCGATGATTGCCGGCCCGACTTCCCGGGCACCTTCCACAGATGCTTTCTCGGGCGCTTCGTCATTCTCGCTGTGACGGCGAAAGATGTTTTCGAGCACGACGATGGAACTGTCGACCATCATGCCCACCCCCAGGGCCAATCCGCCCAGGGTCATTAGATTGAGCGTGAATCCCCCGAAAAATATTAACGCAAACGTGGTAATGATTGAGATCGGGATCGATACAGAAATCACCAGCGTGCTTCGGATGTTGCGCAGGAAAAACAGCAAAACCACGATAGCCAGCGCACCCCCGTACAGAACCGAGCGGGCAACGTTGGCGATTGAGCGCTCGATAAAGTTGCCCTGGTTGATGACCGGGACAATTTTGATCTGAGGAAAATCCTGGTTGACCGCTTCAATCTCAGCCAGGATGCGCCTGGACACTTCGACGGTGTTGGCATTGGCCTGTTTGCGAATCGCCACGCGCAGTCCGCGACCGCCGTTGACACGTACGATGCGCGTCAGCTTCGCATAGGTGTCTTTGACGTCGGCGATTTGGCCCAGCGTTATGACGGCACCGTCGCGCCGCACGATGACGGTGTCTCGAATCTGATCGAGGTTGATAAACTCGGCCGGCGCGCGCAGCATGACCTCATAGCGTCCCTGCTCGATTTTGCCTGCCGGAAGATCGAGGTTGGCGTCCCGAATGGCCTCGAGGACACGGTCCAACGGCAGCCCGACGGCCTTGATCCGGTCCGGATCCAGTTCGATCCGGACCTCGCGATTGAAGCCGCCCCAGACGTCAACCTGCGCAACACCCGGTATACGAGCAAAGCGATAACGGATCTGAACTTCAATCAGTTCCGTAAGTTCCACGGGATCGAGGTTGCTGGAAATTCCCAACAGCACGACCGGAAAACTGGCGATGTCGAATTTGCGGATGCGGGGCCTGACGATATCATCCGGCAACTCGTTGATCTCGTCTTCGAGTTTGCCCTGAACATCAATCGCCGCTGTATCAATTTCCGTCCCCCACACGAAACTGACACGAACCGTGCTTCGGCCCTCTGAGGATGTCGATGTGATTTCCTCTACCCCGGGCACCGTGGCAACGATCTCTTCGATAATCTGAGTGACCAGGCGCTCCATAACCTCGGGACTGGCACCTTCATAATTGGTTCGGATGGTGAGCGTCGGCAATTCGATATTGGGCAGCATGTCGATTTGCAGTCTGCTCAAGGAGACGGCCCCGAGGATGACCAGGATCAGGGTCACCATGGTCGTGAAAATTGGGCGTTTGACACTGAAGCTCGGCAGATTCATTGGGATTGAACCTTTTCGCGGCCGACGGCGGTTTTGTTTTGCTCGGCAGGAATATTGATTGCAGAGCCGTCGTCTATCAGTTGCTGCCCCAGAGTGACGACCCGGCCGGACAGCCCGTTGCCTTCCACCTGAACCCGGTCGCCTGCATGGATGCCCACTTTTACTTCGCGCCAGACTACCGATCGCCCATCCTCACCGACGATGAAAACACCGCTGCGATCATCGCGTCTGGTCAAGGCTTGCTCCGGAACGATGGTGGTCTCCGGCACCCGGGCCAATACCACCGTGGCCCGGATGAACATGCCAGGTTTGAGTCGATGCTGGGGATTGTCGATGGTCATTTCGATCCGCGCCTGCCGGGTACTTTTACGGAAGACAGGGGCAATGCGATCGATGCGACCCTCATATTGTTCGCCCGGATACGTGTCCGTTGTCAATGAAACGAGCTGTCCGGGTTTCAGGTATGCGTAATCCCTCTCGGTGACGAAGACCACCCCGACGATGGGATGGAGTTCAACAATCAGAAGCAGCGGCGCATTGGCGGCTACGGTCTGGCCCTCGTCCACATAGCGCTCTGCAACGAGGCGTTGCTCGCTGCCGCCGGTCCAGCCCGCTGTCACCTTGGTGTAGCCGAGACGGATATTTGCGGTTTCCAGCGATGATTCGGCCTTCGTTACCTCAGCCGCAGAAACTTTAAGTTGAGCCTGCTTTGCCAGTTGATCCTGCCTGGCAGCGTCGAATTCAGAATCAGATGCAACCCCGCGCTTTAAAAGTGCCTCGGTGCGTTTAAACTCGCGATTTGCAATTTCCAGGGCGCTTTTGGCTTCGGACAGTTTGGCCCGGGCCACTTCCAGATCGGCCTGGGCCTGGGCGACAGCCTGGACGTATTCATCATTGTCCAGCTCGGCCACAATCTGACCCCGCTTTACCGTATCGGGGATATTCACCAATACGCGCTCCACGCGGCCACTGACTTTCGGCGCAACAACAAACTCTGCCAGGGCTTCCAGCTCCCCGCTAAATGTCCGCCGCAACGCGATCGGCCCGCGCTGAATCTTAGCCACTTCCACCGGCACCGGTCGTGACGCCTTAGCGCTTTTGCTGGTGCCGGACCGGTTCTGAAATTGACCCAAAATTATCCAGCCCAATCCGGTGGCTACGACAATCAGAGGAACCGTCAGAATAAAAATTTTAAAGCTGCTCGGTTTCACCGGCAAAACACCCTTTCCGTTGTCATCCGTATGGGATCTTTCATGCAACCATAAATGCCGTACTGTTTTGCTGACACTCAGAACAATGCACTTTTAGGGCTAATATTGCAACGAAAAAATGGTTGATCAATGGGTCCTCAGGGTGATCCGTCAATGCTGTTTTTCCCCTTCAAACGTCCCAAAGGCGTATCATCTGTTTAAAGCAATTTTCAGTTGTCAGCATGAGGTAAAAAACTATATAGTCTAGCAAATGCGCTTTAAAACACCTAACCATCGAACCCAACCGACCGCCATCGGGCGAGGTCGGGCTGCGAAAGGAACGGATATGATGTTTGCAAGATATTATTATTGTCTGCTGGGGTTCCTTGCCATATGCGGTTTGTTGCTGGTGTCGACATCCTGCACGCTGGTCGAGCAACGGATTGACCGCACGGCGGGAGGGCCGAAGGTACCTGCCGATACAGCGGTGCACATGAACTTGGCATCCGCTGAGCAAACCGAAGAGACTGCCGTGCGAACGATACCACCGGGACCATTGAAAATTACCATCATCGAAGCCATTTTGCTTTGTCTAGAAAACAACCGCTCGCTTGTGGTGCAACGATTAAATCCCTCGATCCGGCAAACCGCCGAGGACCGCGAAAGAGCTGTTTTTGATCCAGCAACAAATGCGGAAGTCTCTGCCGGCAGGGTGAAAGGAGAACGCCTTGCCAGATCCGGATCTGAAACCGAGGATTTCAACACCAACACGGTCGACGGCATCATTTCTCTGGAGCAATATTTCCCGACCGGCACAACAGTTGCCCTGGAAGCCAGCAGTCAAATGGATGACTCTTCTCTTTACGATTCCAATTTTTATTCGACGCGTTTGGGCATGACGGTTACGCAAGCACTGCTGCGCGGATACGGAACGGATGTGAATCTGGCTCAACTGCGACAGGCGCGCCTGGATACGCGCATGTCGCAATATGAATTGCGGGGCTTTACCGAATTTCTGGTAGCGGAGGCGGAACGCACCTACTGGGACTATGCCCTGGCCCGGCGTCAGATCGAAATCGTTGAAGAGTCACTGAAACTCGCCCGTCAGCAACTCAATGAAACCAAACAATTGATCGACGTCGGCCGATTGGCCAGGGCAGAATTGGCAGCCGTCCAGGCCGAGGTTGCGGCACAGGAGCAGGCGCTTATCGAAGCACGGGCCAACAAGGAATCGATTCGCCTGCAACTGCTGCGGTTGCTCAATCCTGCGGGGCCTGGAATCTGGCAGCGGGAAGTTGACTTAATCTATCAGTCGACCTTGCCCGAAATCAAACTGGAAGACGTTGAACTGCATGTGGCCGTATCCATGCGCATGCGCCCGATTCTAAATGAGGCCCGGCTGGAAATATTACGTGATGATCTGGAGCTTGTCAAAACCCAAAACGGCTTGCTGCCCTTAATGGATCTTTTCATCACCCTTGGCAAAAGCGGGTATGCAGATTCATTTGGCGAATCTATTCGTAATATCAAAAAAGACAGTTATGACGCTCTGGGGGGCGTCAGATTTAATTATCCCATTTTTAATCGGGATGCGGAAGCCCTTCACCGGCGAGCACTGCTGACTCAGGAGCAGGCGCAAAAAGCGCTGGAGAATCTTTCGCAGCTTGTGGAAGTAGACGTTCGCACCGCTTACATTGAGGTCAACCGCACCAAGCAGCAGATTGCCGCCTCATCGGTCACCCGCATGTTCGACGAGGAAAAACTCCGGACCGAAACCGAAAAACTGCGCGTGGGAAAATCAACCAGCTTTCTGGTGGCTCAAGCCCAGCGCGACCTGTTGGTCAGCCGCATCGCTGAGGTGCGGGCCCTTGCAAATTACCTCAAAGCGTTAATCGATCTTTACCGGCAGGACGGATCGCTGCTCGAGCGCCGCAGAATTTCAGCCCCCGGACGGAAACCGGTTAAACTATCAGAAAAATAAAAAATGGGTTCAATGAAAATTGGCGTTTCGTTTCCAGACCTCACAATGGATTAATTTCTATGTTTAATCCCTTATCTAAAAAATTTGATTGTTGAGGATTTCGGATTCAAATATTACTGAAATTAGCAGATTTGAAAATTTTAGATTTTGTATGACAAATCTTTAGCGAGAAAAAAATGAGATGCCCGCTCCACGTTCAACTTCCGCCGCTTCCGGCCATTTGAGTTCGAAGCCGCGATCGAGAATTTTTCTGTTTTAGGCTTCCAGACTTTCAAGTGAAGTCGCACATCTTTTGAATGGCGGTGATGATATGGATAAAAGAGAATGGGCCTACTTTTCAGTTGTTGTGCTGGTGATGCTGCTGGGCATGGTGATTTTTCGTCTTTTACGTCCGGAAGACAAGCTTGGCAGTAATTTGATGTTTTCCCGGATGCCGGCCTCACAGATCGTCAGCGATGTTGATTCCAAACCCCGATATGCAGCGGAAATGGATTTTGTTGCGGGGATCTGCGCGCTGCTGCTTGTGGGACACCTGTCTTGGGTCATTTATCGGAAGTTTAAAAAAGACAGCCAGGCTGAGCTGATTGCCAAGGAGAATTCTCTCTACAAAATTTCTCTGGCAACCGGCCGGACCGAATATAATCTGTTCTGTAAATCATCGGAAGACTGGGCGGTATCCGGCGATAGAATCGATCAGGATTTCAAGAGATACATGGCGCATCAGGTCTTGCCTTATTATGCAAAGGACGTTGTCAGAAGAAACCAGGCGCATATCGACGAATCGCTCGTAAAGAAAGAAGAAGTAAAACCGACTTCCTGGTCGGATTGGGTCAAAGCATTGCTTGTTTTTCCAGGCAGTGTTCTGTTTCTCTTTTCGCTGTCCTTTTTTTAGATCAAAAAATCTATTTCCAGTGCTTTGCCATCCGATCCAGTTCTTTTGGGATTTCGGCTGGCAAGGGATTGGGTCGGTGGCCCATCATTTTTTTTGTTTTTCCCTGCAATTGTTCCTCAAAATCTTTTACTCCCTGTTTCAGCCAGGCATCATGCATCATGCGGTCAAAAATTTGGGGATACCAGACTTCGCGAAAATGATTCATGGGGTGGTCTTCTGGCAAAAAGGTTCCGCCGGGTCCGATCTTTTCGATAATTCCACGCGCAATGGTATCCGCATTCACTTCAATCCCCTGAATGAAGTGTTTGACCATGCCGATGACTTCATCCCCCATAACCAGCATTTCGGCCGAAGAAATCATGCCATGATCAAGATCTCCGACATCATGGATGAGATTGGCGCCGCTGAGCGCCTGCGCCAGGCAGGAGAACGTGCATTCAATGGCTGCTTGTTGATCCAGCGTTTTCGCATCGCTGCAGCCGGCCGTGCCCCAGTTGGGCAGATCATAGAAACGCGCTATATCTCCATAGGCAGCCGTCATCAGGCTGAATTCCGGAGCCCCCCAGTTGCAGACACCCGAAGACATGTCCATAACACCCGTAAAGCATGACATGATGTAGGGGGTTCCCGGATTTTTGAGTTGCGTCAGAACCAGCCCCATAAGGCTTTCAGCGTTTATCAACGCCAGGGTACCGGCCATCGTGGCCGGTGTCGTCGCCCCGAGGTTGCTGGCCGGCGTGGCGACAAGGGGCATCATTAGCCCGGCGGTATAAAGAAGTTTATCGGCGGTTTCCTGATTGTATATTAACGGTGTAATCGGTTCGGGATAACCAATGATAAACGGCCTTTCCTTAAGGCGATCCAGCCCCCCGGCACCCTCGGCAGCCATTTCATAGACCATTTGGTGGCCTTCAAGGGAGTAGGCAATGACGATAATCGGTTTTTGAGAATGGGTCACCGCTGCCTCAAACTCATAAAGATCTGCAGCTTGGGCCGCAACATCCTGGGGGCATCCCATCGGCATGATAAAGTCGATGTTGGGCAAAACGTCTGAGATCAGCGCACCTCTGACGAGATCTTGCACCGTCGTCGGGTGAACTTCGCCGGTGAGCGCGTCTCTGGTATTCGGGCTGGCGCAGGACGATCCAAAATAGCTTTTGTTTCCCTCGACCTCAAGCGCCCGGTTTCCCGCACGATCGTAAAGCACAAAGCCCTTGGGCGCCGCCCGCAGGCATTCCTCAACAATGTGCTGAGGGGTTTTGACGATATTGCCGTTGACCCGGGCACCCGCCTTTTTCAGCAAATCAACAGCGGCCTTGCTCTCAATCCTGTAGCCCGCTTTTTCGAGAACCTCCAGTGAAGCCCGATGAATTTCGCATACCTGATCTTCGGACAGGACCGAAAAATGCGGTGATCTTTGCACGGTAAAGGAAGGTTTATCATCTGTCTACGCCTTTCTTTTCTTTGCCTGCTAATTCATTTGGGTCAGGGCACCTTCCCGGACTCAAGAAAAATCTTGATTTGTTTGACGTCAAGTCCGGCTAAACCCATTTTTTTGAGATTCCGGCCTTCGCGCCAGCAATTCTTTCCCATGATGGCGCTGCCAATCTCAACCAAACTGTCCATCACAGGGGTATCGACGCCCAGCGCGTCGCCTAAACTGGCCCAGGCGACGAGCCCGTATGGAATGTCTTCGGTTACATAGCGGTTCTCGAGGGAAGGCGGCCCTTTGACCGGCGTCAGTCCGACGCTGCCGTTTAAGGACTCCCAGAGGGTTCCGCGCGGGCCGTAGGCCGATTCCACCATCATGTCCACACCGGTCGGCAAATCGATTCCCAGACGCTTTCCAATCTGAATTCGTTCCTGGTCCAGGGCCTCGATCACCCGCACCACCGAGGGCGTCATGCCCTCTTCATACATATAAAACTCGCCATGGGAGCGCTCAATACGACCGGCGTTTAGCAGGCAGCCGGCAGGGTGCAGCAAGGGGGTCAGGTGCCCCATTCCGGTTTCGATGACGGTTTTTTTCAGGTCAAAGGGATATAAACCCTTTATCTTCTCGAAAACAACCGCGCCATAGTTGCCGGGCACGGCCGCCAGCGGGCAGACCGCCCGGATGTGAAACGTCTGAACCTTGCCCGGGGCAATCAGGCGGGTGGCAAAGGGCAGGCCGCCCACCTCGGCCGTAATGGTCTCATTGAGATTTCCGCTGGCCCGCAGCGTCCGCCTGAATTCAAGCGCAGCAAGGGTTCCGGGCATAATGATGATCATCTGATTTTCTGCCAGGTGCGGCGCAAGAAGCTGGGCATAAGTGGAAATGGCAAACCCGGGCAAAATGATAAAGATAACCTCAACGTCCCGGATCGCCGCCGCAAGGTCCGTGGTCACCAAATTGAGCTTTGCTTTGCCCTGGCCGGCAACCCCGGTCATTTCAATTTCCCCGGTATCGAATACCGTTTGCATGGCTGATGCAAATTGTTCCATTTCAAACATGTTGACCGACAGACCTTTGAGCGTCAAATCCGCTGCCACGGTGTGAGCACCGTTTCCGCCGCCTAGAACGGCAATCTTCATTGCATTCATTATCGTTTCCTTTACGCGTAACCTGAATTGATGATCCGGCAGCCGGCTGCAACACGCCCGGCGTTTTAGGCGTCAGGCATAGGGCAGGTCGGATTTTATCAACGGAAGAATCTGTCCCAGCCCTGTGGCTTTCGCCCGCATGTATATCTCGTTTGCCATGGCGACATCCTCAATCGCCAGGCCGTAATTGAAATCGATGATGCGTTCCCTTTCATTCTCCCGTCCCGGCTTTTGCCCGACAATGATTTTTCCAAGTTCACTGTGCCGTTCCGGCAGCGGCCCGTCAAACCCGCCGACTGTTTCATGCGCCAGCTTCAGTTGCTGCCAATCGTCGGTAATGAATTTATCCACCTGGTGCAGCGTGCGATTCTCCCATCCACGGTGATGAACCGGCAAAACTAAGGCGCCCGGCGAAATCCACTTTTCTTTGAAAATCGGCTGATCGAGCCTGCCCGTGGCCGTCACGATGATGTCAGCCCCTGCGATGACTTCCCGGGGCGATTGGCCGATCTCGAACTGCAACTGAAGCTCCCCGGCAAAAGCGGCAACAAAGCCGTCGGATGTTCGTGGATTAATGTCGAATACGCGCACGCTTTCCAGGGCGGGCATCGCCGTGGCCAATGCCAGCAAATTATATCGACCCTGGATGCCGGCGCCGATGATGCCGACGATTGCGGAATTTTTGTTGGCCAGGTATCGGGCGGCCACAGCCGAAACAGCCCCGGTTCGCATGGCCGTTATCCAGCGACAGTCCATCACCGAGAGCGGTTGGCCGGTTTGGACGTCATTGAGAATAAAAAGCCCCATCACCGGCGGAATGCCAAGACCCGCGTTACTCGAAAAACTGCTAACCCATTTGAGGCCGGCGGCCTTCTGTCGCGGCAGATAACCCGGCATGCCGTGAATAAACGCATCGGGTTGGGGGTGTATCCCCGGTTTGGGTGGATTTTCAAAATGTCCGAGGCCGTGCTCTATTAAAACATTTTCGACAATCGTGATCACCTCGCCCATCGGCATTTTAAGACCGATAATGTCCTCTTGAGATAGATAAATCAGTTCGACCGGCTTCATGTGTCATTCCTTATAATTTGTATCCAGAATCTTTTGAATGTTTCCTGGCGTGGCGAGTCGCTCATATCGCTGTATTTTTTCTTCATGGGCAGCAACCAGTTGCGGACGAGTGCGCTGATCTTTCAGATCACAGAGCTTCCCGGCCCCCCACAGGATCCAGTGCAATGAAATAAGGGGCTCACGGATTTTATTCTTCTCGTACACGCGCTCCAAATCCTTGCCGCTCTTCCGGGCGTAGATTTGCAGGAAACGATCGCGATCGGCTGAAGGCATAATTTTTTGCGTACACCACAGCTGAGCCCCTTCTGACAGGAAGCAGCCGATATCATAGCTGTAATCATCCACCCGCGGTTTTTCCCAATCGATCATCCGCAGTCCCTTAGCGGTCTTGATAAAGTTGTCACAGGCCACATCGGTATGGTTCAGACAGTCGGCCTGAAACAGATGCCCATAATCGTTTACCGTTGTCTCGGCTTTCTTCAATATTTTTTTTGTCAGGACAATCATTTCGTGGCTGGCGGTTTTATGGGTCTCAAATTTTTCCAGATCACTGCGGACCAGTGCATATGTGTCCCGCAAGGGGTCTTGCCAGGTGACGCAGGGCAAATTTACCGGTTTGAGGGAATGAAGTCTGGCCAGCAAATCGGCGGCTGCTGAAACGTCCTGCCCCAGCGACAAATGAGGACCCTCCAGATATTCCTCGATCAAGATATCGAAATCAAAATAGTTCTTGCCGTCATCAAAATGCAATCCTCTGGGCGCTATGCGTTGATCCTCAAGAAATTTTAACACCGCAAATTCGACTTCGATCTGGTTGGAAAGCCCGCTTTGCTGCTCGATGTTGATGCGAAAAATATACTTCTTTGCATTCACCCTGACATGATAGTTCAGGTTGTACGCTCCCGGGGTCATGTCCAGGATTTCAATCGATTCAACGGACTCCAGACCCAACACCCGCAGCGGTAATTGTTCGAGGTATTCCACAATTTTATTTTCAAAGGCCGACGCTTTCACAAATTTTGCTCTTTTTTTATATCCTTCCCTGCGGGTCAGGTTACTGCCGCCCGGACCTGGTATTTGGGATCCTGCCAGATCTCATTGGCCATGATATCCGCCAGAATATCCACGGCATCCCACACATCCACATATCTGAGGTAAAGGGGCGTGAAACCAAAGCGCAGGATATCCGGGGTGCGGAAATCACCGATCACACCCCGTTCGATCAAAGCCTGCATGATGGCATAACCGTTCGGGTGGCTCAAGGAGACCTGGCTGCCGCGTACGTCTGCCTTGCGGGGGCTTGCGATGCCAAAGCCGTATTCAGCGCACTTCTGCTCAGTCAGAGCGATGAACAGGTCGCCCATTTTTTTGGACTTTTCTCTGATTTTGTAAAGGTCTGCGCTTATCATGATATCCACCCCCACCTCCAGCGCACACAGGCTGATAATCGGCTGGGTGCCGCACAACATTTGGGTGATCCCTTGAGCGCTTTGATAATCTCTGGTGAAGTCAAAAGGTTCGCTGTGGCCCCACCAGCCCGTCAGGGGCTGCTTCACCCGGTCCTGGTGCCGTTTGGCCGCAAAAAGAAACGCCGGGGCACCCGGTCCGCCGTTAAGATACTTATAGCCGCATCCCACTGCGAAGTCGGCATTGGCACCGTTCAGATCAACGGGAAGGGCACCGGCACTATGGCACAGGTCCCAGACGGTCAGTACGCCATGTTTATGGGCCCTGGCGGTAATGGCATCCATATCCAGTCTGTGTCCGGTCTTATAATGTACGTCGGTCAGAGATACGACCGCCACCCGGTCATCCAGCGCGTCCATCACGCCGTCTTTTTCCACAAACCGGATCCGGTGCTGCCGCCCCAGAAATTCGATCAGGCCCTGGGCAATGTAATTGTCGGTGGGAAAATTGCTGCCCTCCATGACGATCACGGACCGATCAGAATTGATCATCAGCGCAGCAGCCAGCAACTTGAAAAGGTTGATGCTGGTTGAATCCGTTGCGACGACTTCCCCCAAGTCCGCACCGATGATTTTGGCGATTTTGTCCCCAATGCGCTGTGGGGCAGTAAACCAGTCGGCGGTATTCCAGCTTTTGATGAGGTCAACCCCCCATTCGCGTTCTGTCACCTGTCCCACACGCCGAACGACGGCTTTTGGCATGGCACCCAGGGAGTTGCCGTCCATATAGATCACATCTTGCGGGATAAAAAATTCCTCCCGCAAACCCGCCAGCGGGTCGTCATGGTCAAGTTTCTGAAAATCTTCACGCACTAAAGCGTTCATCGCGATACTCCTGAATGGCAGCGCATCTTCTGCTTTTTTCTTCACCGTGACTGCTGCGCACTAGTGTGGCGTCTCACAAAAATATCCTAAAAATCAAAATGATACCGGTTTCAGTGTTCAGGTGTCAGGTGTCAGGAAAATACAGAGAACAGAAGACAAAAGGCCGGCTGTTTCTGTTTTCTGTCATGTTTTAACTGGCACCTGACGCCCGACACCTGAAACCTGAAATAAACCGTTCTTAATAAATCGCCTATAGGACACAACCCTGAAACCCGGCTCAATGGATGCCATATTTTTCTTTGAGCACCTGTGATAAATGATTAATTAAAGCAAATGCTTTTTCAACCGTTTTTTCCTTATCCGGATTAACCAGACAGCAAGTGGCCGGGGAAAGCTGGCTGCGGGTCAGCAGGTGCTCAATATCGATGCCTTTTTTGTTCAGGATTTGCCAGACACCCTCAATCTGCGCAATCAGTGAGTCGATGTTTTCTTTTTCAAAAAATTCCGTCCCGGTCGGCACAATTCCCCAGACCAGCACGCCGCCTTTGTCAATAAAACGCTTAATTGACGGAGCATAGGAGGAGAATATTTCAGCGTTGGTGTAGATATCCATCGACAGGACATCCAGGTCCAGTCCCAGCAGAAAATCCCAATCCGGATTACCGCAGAGATGAATACCGCGCGGCCTGTCGACCATGGAAAAAAATAGATCCAGATCTGTTTTGGCTTTCACATCCCCATAGCCGGCCATGGCCGAAAAAAGAAACTGAAGTCCGGGTTCGTCAATAAACATAAAGGCATTTTTGTTGAGGGCTTTCAGGCGCTGCAGCTGGACATTTACCCGCCGGGCTAAAAACTCCAGCATAAAAGGCCGCACCGTATCGTCGAACAGAATCGGGCGTTCATCCTGATCCAGGATATTGAATCCGAAACTGATCGGGCCTTCGAGCTGGCCCCGAATCGCCCGGCGATCCGCCAGCGCCATCGATAAAAAGCGGTGATAGACAACCGAATAGGTCTCACTGATGTCAAAGTATTGCGGCTCTTCAAAATGTGCCATGGTGTCTTCAAATTCGTCGATAAATTTTTCCAGCGAAAACCTCAGGGTCCGCTTTTCCATATCCAGCAAAATGCCAGGGAAATGCTCGGCCGCCTGCACGTACATATCTTCATAATAGCTGGTGTTGGGCAGCTGAGGCCAGAACGGCACATCCAGCGTTAACGCCATTTCAAGTGCGCGCTCGACATCGGTATGGGGCATGACCGCCATGGCGGTCGTCAATAAATTGCCAGGAATTGCCAAATCTATTTCCTTTCTTACCAAGATTGCAAAATTGTAAATCGTTACGAGCTTGGGGTTTATACTGGTACCGTTTTTGATGGGTTCTGACAATATCTAAAATACATGGAAGCGGACAATGCCCGACGGAAAAATCCTTACAAATAAAAAAGGGAATCCGCCTGGAGCGGATTCCCGTTTCCCGGGTCAGCCGGGTTTAATTATGATTTGGGGGTGTCTTTTTTTTAATTCAAGTCCAACGTTTGTTTGACAATATTTTTATCCCGTTGGCAGTCAATGACCCTTTGCAGCATGATCTTGTTGGCCATAACCGGCCCGGCGCCATGCCAGGTGGCCACGCCATGCTGGCCGGCCGTCCAGTGTTGTAAAAGTTTATGGACTTTCATAATACTTTCGGTGGGCACATCGGAACCAAAGCTGTAAAACTCCTTCACATAGTCTTTGACTTCAGGATTTTTCAGCTCTTTTAGAGAGGGCATGGTGACAATCAATCCTCCCCCGATATCGCCAGCCAGCGCCCAGGCATAGCTGGCCTTGTTTGCTTCAACGACGGTTCGGGTATTTTTGTTTTCAAGGATATTATTGACCTGTTTTCCATTCATAAATACCCTTGGTTTCAGTTCTTTCAAACTCTCTTCAAATTGATCCGCTGTCATTAAAGCCATTTTTGTCCTTTCTGTGTAATTATTTCAATGTCATTATCTCTTTAGCGCGGCAGTGATCAGCAATGGATTCCGATTTATGCCTTGTTCTCGTATACTTTCAAAATTCGGTCCACTTCATTTTGGATAAACCCGGTGTGGGAATGGGCCTCATCCGGGGTCATTACCGCAATATCATCGGACAGATTCTTTAGCCGCTCATCTGCAATGCCAATGGTTTTGTTGACCATAAACGTATCGATTTCACCGTCTCCCAATACATCGCCACAGCCACCGGCAACGCCCAGAAATTCGCCATTTACAAAAATGGGAACCACCATTTTCATCATCCCGGCATCACATTCAGCGATGACCGGCTGGTGCAAGCGTTGTGCTTCAGCCGCAATATTTTGATGCGCGACGGCACAGATATAATCCTGCCCTTTTTTATCGGCTTTGATGACCGGACAGAGTTTGTTGGCCCAGCGTTTAAAATTGGTAATGCGCACACCGTCGACATTAAATACCGAAGCATTTAAACCGGTGCGTTCGTTGATCTTTTGTTCGAGTTCAAGCCATTTGTCCAACGGTGCGATGTCGGCAAGTTTCATTCGGTCTTCTCCTCGGGGTTCCGGGTGTCGTTATGAACAGATCCCGGAATCGTAATTTTAAAGTTTGTTCCCTGGCCGGGTCTGGATTCCACGGTTATTTTACCGCCGTGCTGATCAATAATTTTGTCGGCAATAAAAAGCCCGAGCCCCGTTCCTTTGTCGCCTTTGGATGAAAAAAACAGCGTGAACAAACTTTCACGCGTCTCCCGATCCATTCCGATACCATTGTCTTTTATTTCAAATCTAATCTGATTATCGTCTCCCTGAACGCTGAAAACGATCTTATGATGTTTGCGGGCATCATCTTCGGCACAGGCGTCTAGCGCGTTTTCCAAAATATTGATCAACGCCAGGCGCAAAACACCGGCATCAATTTCAATCTCTGCCGGGAGGGTGTCGAAGTCACGGACCAATTCAATTCCGTCTGCTTTTATTTTGGGTTCAACCGTTGAAGCCACATCTTCAACGAAGTTCAATACATCGACGCGATTGCGTTTCAGCTCTCTTTCCTTGGCAAAAAACAGGATATTGTAAACCAGCTTGCGAATGCGTCTGACGATGGTTTTTAAATCCTCCCAGCCCGCTTCGACTCTTTCGGGTTTTGCTTCGGCAAATCCAGTCTCCATCAAATACATACCGCCGTCCAGGCCCGTCAGCATGCCTTTGATGCCGTGTGAGATCGAGCTAATTTTCAATCCCAAGGATGCCAGATTATCTTGCAGCTGGCGAATCTCGGTAATGTTAGTGGACATTTCCATAACGTGGGTGATCTCTCCGGCCGGATTCCTTAACGGCGCCGTCCAGATTAACACGTTGTATTGCTCGCCGGTTTTGGCGGTGACCACCATCTCTGCCTGGTGGGACTGCCCGTCTTCAAACGTTCTGGCAACCGGGCAGTTGGGGCAGGGCTCATTCCGATGCTTATAAACTTCATGACAGAATGCACCGATTTCGACGTCGAAATCTTCTTTAAACCGTCGGTTGGTTGCTGTCAGCCGGAACTGACGATCCTGAACCGATATATAACAGGGCACTTCATCAAAAAGCTGCTGGTAGCGCTGCTGGGTACGGTGCAATTCTTCCCGCAGACGCCTGAATTCGGTAATATCGGCCGATATCTCTACGACCAGTTCCACCGCACCGTCCTGATTGCGAATCGGTGCGGTGTGAACGATCACCGGAGCTTTGTCGCCATTTGCAGTTTTAACGGTTGCTTTTGTTCGCAGGCCTTTACCGGTTTTAAATGTCTTTTCAGCAGGGCATGTGAACCCGGCACCGCTTTTCGCCGTGTATATATCCCAGCTGTTATGACCGACCTTATCCCCCAGACGTTCCTTATACAGGGGATTTACTGCAATAACCTTTAACTTGGGATTGTGAACCGAAACAAAGCAAGGCATTTCGTTGAAATAGGTTAAGCCGCCTTCCAGATCCCCGGCAATATCGCGCATGGCTGAAGACAAACCTTCAACTGCCTGGCCGACGGCAACCTGACGTTCGACTTCTATCAGCTTTGCTGATTTTTCACCGACCAGGATTTCAAGGTTTTCAGTGTATTCCTGTAACTGCTGACGCATGCGGATCTTTTCATGCGCCCGGTTGAGTGCAATTTCTAAGACATCATCGTTGATCGGTTTGGTGACAAAATCAATGGCCTGATACTTGAGGCTTTTGATGGCCAGGTCCATATCCCCATGACCGGTGATCATGATGACTTCGGTATCGGGGTTTTCATGTTTTATCTTTTGCAAAAGTTCGATGCCGTCCATTCCCGGCATTTTTATATCCGTCAGGACAATCGGCGGGGTTTCTTTGCGGAAGATTTTGAGGGCTTCTTCACCATTTTTTGCGGTAAAAACCCTATACCCGGCGTCGCATAATGCGATGTCGAGAACTTTGCGAATACCTTCTTCATCATCGACGAGTAATAGTTTCATATCCATAGGTATCATCCATAAAGAATAAATCTTATGAAACCGGATATTTTTTTAAATCTATCTCAAAACTGTGGCTATGGGTTCAGGGCAAGGCGTCCCGTGAATTGAAAACGGAGCGTACAGGAGTACGTGAGTATTTCAATTCGCGGGACAACGCGGCCCTGGGCACTTAGACGCATTTTTGAGATAGGTTTTAGCCGATTGTATTTTTAACAATGCCAATCAGTTTCTCCGGATCAAAGGGTTTTTTCACAAAGGCCACCGAGTCTTTAATGGCATGGTCGCCGTCAATCCCGCTGACCACGATAACCGGTGTATCCCTTAACACTTTATCTTTTCTGAGCTTGCGGTAAAACCGGGGACCCCATTCACCGGGCATCTGTAAATCAAGGCAGATCAGATCCGGTTTTTCGGTTCTGACAACATCCAAGCCTTCCATGCTGCTCGAGGCACTGCAGGTTGCATATCCATTGTCGCTAAATACAGCCTTAAGATATTTGACGATCGCCGGATCATCGTCAATAATCAAAATCTTCTTGGGCATGGCTTTCCTCTCTTTCAGCCGCGAATTGAGCGCTTTGCGCTCAACTCGGGTGTTAATCGTTATTCGTTATTAGAATATGATATTTGAACATAAATATCTACCAAGTTTTTGTCTTTCGAACGATTAACAAATAGCAAATTACTTCTAATTCCTGACATGGCATTTGCCGCACATAACAGGCCCTTGGTTCTTTGCGAGGTGACATCCTTTGCAGTTGGTATGGAATGCTTTTCGCAAGCCGAGTGTTTTTCCGGCGCTTTGTTCATCATGGCAATCAGCACAACTCTGGTCTTCCGATGACTCGTCTTCCAACTTCTCTCCTTTTTCATAAATATGGTGGCATTCAATACAATCTTCTATTTCAGCCTTCTCGTTGTGTTCATCATGTCGAAAAACAGCCGGCGGACGTTGTTTTTTGCTAAACCCCTCGTTATCCACCACTTGCATGTCTTCTTGAGAAAATGCCGGTATCAGAAAAATACCGAAAAGTGCCAGCGTCATCAAAATTAATTTTAAATGCTTCGTCATCATTTTGTCTCCATTGGTTGTCTGGCCTACAGGTTCAAGGTTCAACGTTCTGGGTTTAAGGATTTTTCGTTTAACGCCTAGCAGCCGACCTTGGGCAAACAACTTCTGAACCTTCAACTTGACAATATCTAAACCTCTGAACCCTGAACCTCTGAACCACTGAACGATTTGTCCATAACCTCATACAGAATATCGCTGATAAATTTAATTTCATAACCGAGGCCGTAGTGATGGTTGATATCTTCAAGCCCACTGTGGCAATTGTGGCAAGGCGCAATCAGTACCTTGGCGCCTCTGGATTTGGCCGCAAATAACTGTTCGGCCTT
>JBFFCW010000025.1:0-18954 GCA_041559695.1 Desulfobacterales bacterium | reverse complement strand
CATAGACGTTTTGAAGTCCGGTGGCACAAATTTGCTGGATTCAGAAGCATTCGGAATCCTTGCAACCGAAAGTAATAATTCTTAAACTGATGTCTGGCAAACATAAAAACCCTTCCCAAAAATCCAGCGTGAAAGTGAAGGCAGAAGAGCAAACGAAAATCCAGAAGGACCGGTATCGCGTTCTGATTGAGGATGTGGCCGATGGGTTCTACGAGGTTGATTTAAAAGGGAATTTCAAATTTTTTAATGATGCGCTCTGCCGAATTTTCGGATATTCACGCCCAAAAATCCGGGACAGCAACTTTCAGACATTTATGGATGATGCCAATGCCGCCATCGCATATGAAGCCTTTAACAAAATATATCGCACCGGCAAGGGTGTGGTTGATATCGGCTGGGAGATCATTCGCAAGGACGGAGAAAAGCGCCATCTGGAAATTTCCGCCAATCTGATAACGGATAACGGCGGTAAACCCATCGGTTTCAGGGGGATTGCCAGGGATGTTACCGATAAAGTTATTGCTCAGCTCGCCTTGAGTGAGTCCGAAACCTGTGCGCTGGAGCTGTCAGAGCAAAGCCGCCGCGCGGAGCAGCGCTATCGGGCGTTTTTAAATTTTTTACCCATACCGGTGTTTGTCTTTAATCTGGATAATACGGTGTCCTATCTGAATCCGGCTTTTGAAGAAGTATTTGGCTGGCGCCTTGAAGACGTGGAAGGCAAGAAAATACCGTTCGTGCCCGAAAAATATAAGAAACAGACGATCGAGGGCATCCGGCGTCTGCACAAAGATACGGTTATTCGCGGGTTTGAAACCCGGCGGCTGACAAAGGACGGACGGCGATTGGATATTATTGTCGACGGCGCGATTTTCTATGATGAAAAAGATCGGCCGGCCGGTCAGGTCGTCACGCTGCGCGATGTGACCCTGGAGAAACGAAACGCCAGAGTCAACCGGGCCCTGTTTCGAATTGCCAGAGCCATGTATCAATATCGGGGCCTGGATCAGCGTCTGGCATTGATCACCAGGGAAGTTCAGGATCTGCTTCAGGTTGAAGGCGCCATGGTTATTTTGCTTGACGAAGCCAATCAGGAATTTTTTTTCCGCGAGGCCGTATTTGATAAAACCGAAACCGGCACCAATTTTAAAGAAATCCGTTACCCGGCGGACAAGGGCATTGCCGGATTGGTATACCGCACCGGCAAGCCTCAAATCGTACAGGATGCCTATAAAAGTCCTCATTTCGCCCGTGAAATCGACCGGCGGGCGAAATATCGAACCCGAAACATGGCGGATGTGCCTCTCGAAATTGAGGGGCGAATGATCGGCGTATTGTGCGCGGTCAACAAAAAGGAGGGTGATTTTGATCAATCCGATATAGAGCTGTTGACGACGATCGGTAATCTGGTGGCACTGCCAATTGAAAATGCCGGCATTAACGAGGAACTCAAAAGATCTTACGAAGAGGTCAAAAGCCTTAACCGCACCAAAGACCGGGTAATTCATCATCTGTCTCATGAATTAAAAACCCCGGTCTCCATTTTATCCGCATCTTTGAATCTTCTAAAAAAACGACTTTTGGAAATCACCGATCAGCGGTGGGACCAGATTTTTGAGCGGGCGCAAAGAAATCTGCAGCGCTTGCTCGAGATGCAATATCAGCTGGAAGATATCCTGCGCGAAAAGGATTATAAAACCTATCACATGTTATCGGCCCTGCTGGACGCATCGGTGGATGAACTGGAGATATTGATTTCACTGGGTTTGGGAGAAAAGGATATTATCGGCAAAATCCGGCAGCACATTGATGACACCTACGGGCCCCGGAAATCCAAATCAGAGGTGATCGAGTTGGGACCTTTCGTAAAAGAAAAAATAAAGGCCCTGCGTCCCAAGTTTGCGCGGCGAAAGTGCCGCCTGAGAACCTATGCATCGGAGACTGCAGCCATCTATATTCCCCCGGACGTTTTGGGGAAGATTGTGGAAGGGCTGGTTCGCAACGCCGTTGAAAATACGCCCGATGGCGCAAACATATCGGTAATGGTGCGTAAAGGTGAAATGGGTCCCGAATTTGAAGTCAAAGACAGCGGCATCGGTATCAGTGAAGAAAATTTACGGTTAATCTTTGAAAATTATTTTACATCCTATGATACCATGCAGTACTCTACCCGTCAGCCCTATGATTTTAAAGCGGGCGGTAAAGGTTTTGATTTGCTGCGCATGAAAATATTTTCAGAAAGGTATAACTTCAGAATTAAGATGACATCCCGACCCTGTCATCTAATCGACGCAAAAGGACTTGAATGCCCGGGCAATGCCGCCGATTGCCTGCCGGATGCGAATGCGAAAGATTGCCGGAATACCGGCGGCACAACGGTGACGGTGCAGTTCTACCCGGCCGAACGATTTACCAAAAGATAGTTTTGCAATACGGAAAACAGTTAAGACGCGGCGCAGACCTCCTGGACGGTGGGATTGAAACGATAATCATTCATTTAAAGGATCTATACAGGCCCGTACTATGAGCGAACAAAACGAACGCAAAGATGATATTCAGCCGGCTGGAGAAAAGGCCGAACAATTTTTCAGGGAAATTGAGATCGAATTCCTGGTCCATGAACTCAAAGACCCCATCGCCATTATTGAAACCGGCCTGCGGACCCTGTTGGAGCGCCAGGATAAGTTCGGGGCTTTATCTGCCCGCCAGGAAAACACCTTAAAGCGCTCATTAAGAAATTCAAAAAAAGCCCGGGAGCTGCTTCACAACTTGCTTGAGATTGGACGCTCAGAATCCGGGTGTTTTATCGGTGAGCGCTTTCAACCGGCAGAGTCGGCTTTTCAGGCTTTAAAGGATGCGCTCGAGACCCATGCATGGAATGTATTTGAGAAATTTAGTGCCCATGACAATCAAACCAAAGCGCTTGAGTTTCTGGCAGCCAGTGGTATTTCTTTTGCAGTTGCACCAACGGTAGAAGGTCTGGAGATGTTTCAAGATGAAGTTAAATTTCGCCAGATCATCGGCAATTTGATCAAAAACGCGCTTCATCACTGCAAAGAGAGAGTGGACATCCGGCTGGAACTGGGTGGAGAAAATCTGGTCATAGCGGTCAGCGATGATGGGCCCGGCATCGAGCCGGAAAATCATGAAATGGTATTTCAACGTTATGCCCAGGTAAAAGAGTGCGCTATTGTGCCGCGCAAGGGCCACGGCCTCGGCCTGGCCGGTGCCAGCATTATTTCGCGCTGTCTGGGGGGCAGCCTCGAGTTGGAAAGCGAAAAGGGCAAAGGGGCTACCTTTCGATTAACGATTCCCTTGAGACTGGCAGATGGGTTCTAAATTTCATTACGATTCATACAGCACTTTAGCGACATCTTTGAGACCTAACTCCTGCAGTTTTTGCTTACTGGGTTTGCCCGAGTGAATGTCCCAATCCATTTCCTTGTACCAGTCTCTAACCAAAAGGTCGATATCGCAGTGTCTGCCAACAAGTGGCCCATTTTCGGGAGGCGGCGTCTTGTAAACACGGTCGGGAACATGAAATTCCAATGGGTTTAAACCTTCCCGGATGTTAAACGCCTGCTGGACATTCGCAATTCGCTCGCCAATGAATATTAATTCATCGAAATCGATATCCCACCCCGTTACACAACGGATAAACTCGTGGGTCGCATTTACAGGAATCGTTATATGGCCGAACAGGCAGAACCCCGCACTTGTTGCCGCGTTTGTCAGGCTCATGATTCGCTTTTGCTCGCCCCCTCTGTTTTCAAAGGAATCTAAATCGTAAGGCGGCTCTCCAAGGTCCGGGTGCCGGAATTCACCCTCGCCGGAAGCCCTCGTATGGCGTGCAGGAGCTGGAGCAGCCTTATAGGTCGCGCCCAAGCCGAGACGGATCTGGGCCCGGGGATCGTGCATTGGAAGCTCCTGGCCTTTGATATGGATGGCAAATTTTTCTGCGCCGTTGCCTATTTTTTCAGCGGCCAACTTGACGCCATCGGCTAATATATCTCCAAAGCCTTCTCTGCTCGCAATCTTTTCAGCCATCGCGATGATCGCACGGTGATCGCCCCATGTGAGTTCAATACCATCCGTATCTTTCTGGCGGATGATTCCATTTTCAAAACATTCGATAGAAAAGGCAATGGTGCAACCGGTTGATATGGTATCCAGCCCTTGACGATTGCAAATATCATTGGCAAGAATAATAGATTCAATATCGCTGTTCAGACACATACTGCCAAAGGCCCCAATTGTCTCATATTCGGGTTTGTGGACACCTGCAGCATATTGGTATCCCCCCAGACCCTGCTTCATGATTCCGCCGCAGTGCATGGGGCAGTTCCAGCACCCATATCGTTTCTCTTGCCTTTTGATAAAGTTTTCACCCGAAATTTCCTCCAGGTCAGGCATGTCAAGGATACTTCCGGCCCAATTCTTAATCGGAAGGCGTCCGTTCATGACCGAGCCGGGAATCATGGCGCTGGTTCCAATATCATGGAAGAATGAAAACCAGGGATTTTCCTTCATTTCGGGCAAATATTTTTTGCGCAGTTGATCCAGTTTTTCTTTTTCAACGACGGGGACCTTTTTTTTCCCTCGAACCGCCAATGCTTTAAGACCTTTGGAACCCATGACGGCCCCAATTCCTGAGCGTCCTGCGGCTCTGCCCTTATTCGTAATAATGGCTGATATTAAGGATATTTTTTCTCCAGCAGGGCCGATGCAGGCAACTCGAAGGTCTTTGCCATGCTCGGCCTTCAACAGATCCTCGGTGTCGTGGGTGTCCTTTCCCCAGATAAACTGCGCGTCCATGAGCTCGGCCTTCCCCTCATCGATCAAAAGATATACGGGTTTTTCTGATGCGCCGCTGAAGAAGACCGCATCGTACCCGGAGAATTTAAGGTATGGACCGAAATCGCCCCCAGAGTTTGCATCACCCCACGTATCTGTCAGCGGAGACTTGGCCACGACCGTAAACCTCCCGCAAAAAGGAACCGCCGTTCCGGTTACCGGGCCCGTTAAAAAGCCAAGTATGTTCCCCGGCCCTAAAGGGTTGACCCCCCTTAGCTGGCGGTTGAACAGGATATGGGCGCCCATGCCATAGCCTCCGAGAAATTGACGGCAAATTTCCTCATGAAGCGTATCTTCAATAATTTCAGATGTTGTCAGATTCACAAATAAAATTTTTCCCATGTATCCGCCAGTCAAACTCACCTCCTAATAAAAAGGGTAAATAGAACCCATCTTCAGTCTAGATAAATCCCTTTGGTAAAAATTCGATTAAAAATTTCAGAAAGCCGGGCAGGGGAGATCTTTCCCTTTGGATCATACCAGCGATACGCCCAGCTGACCATCCCGAAAAAAGCGAAGGCACATGCTTTCGTATCCAAATCAATCATTTTCCCATCAGCTTTTAGTTCCTCCAGGATCTTCATCAGGCTGTCGGCGTAGATTCTTTGCTTCTCTTTTATTTCTTCCTGGTGCTCAGGATTGAGCGCGTCCTGATTGTGAACCAACAATTTCATTTTGCTAAAGTCAACCGCTGCCTGGGTGTGAATTTTGAGGATGTCAGACAATTTTTCTTTGAGACTTTTCGGGCTTGCTTCAATCTCCTGAATCAGACTCAGGCCGGTGCTGATGGTTTCTTCCAATATCTGGTAAAGCAGATCTTCTTTGCTGTCGAAATAATAGTACACGGCTGCGGGGCTTATCCTGGCAGACCGGGCAATGTCCCGGGTTGTCGCAGACTTAAACCCGCGTTCGGCAAATACCTTTGCGGCCGCATTGCGGATTAATTTTCTTTTTTCCTCTTTCATCAAAGATCTTCCGGTTTTTGTCTGATTGTTCAGTCAGGCCATTTGTCCAATTAATAGAATGAACTTCGTCCGGACGTCAATAGGATTTTGAATTCGTTTAAAGGTTAATCGAGTTTTTGTACTTGAAACTCAAACCCCGCATAAAGTTTTAAGTACTCAAAATACTGTAAAAAACAAATATAAAAAAGGCCTTGACACCCATTTTCAAACAGGGTATTTTTTTGAACATCGAATCTGATTGAACGATCAGTCAGTTTTTTTTATGGAAAGTGACGACCAGAAGGAACCATTTCATGAATACACATCGCATCATTGGGAAACGACTTCCCCGGATCGATTCAAAGGATAAAGTTACCGGGAAAGCCCTTTACACGGATGATATGTCCTTGCCGGGCATGCTTTGCGGTTTGATCCTGCGCAGCCCTTTGCCCCATGCAAAAATCATTCGTATCGACAGGTCAAAGGCCTTGAACGTATCCGGGGTCAAAGCGATTGTAACCGCTGAAGACACACCCAAAATTAAATTCGGCATTATTTCCAGATCGGCCAAATATATGGATGAGTATCCATTAGCCGTCGATAAGGTCCGCTTTATCGGCGAGGAAGTGGCTGCCGTGGCGGCAACCGATGCCGACGCCGCAATGGAAGCGCTGGACTTGATTGAAGTTCAATATGAAGAACTGCCGGCAGTATTCGACCCGGAGGAAGCCCAGAATCCGGCGGCCCCCCAACTCCATGATCATGCCCCGCTGAACATTAGCCGTGAGTATCACATCAAAAAAGGTGATCCTGCCGTCGCGTTTAACCAATGCGCACTTGTGCGCGAGGACACATTTACAACCCAATCGGCCATTCATGCCTACATGGAGCCGCGGGTTGCCCTGGCCTGCTGGGGAAAAGGCGGGGCGTTGACGGTTTATACATCCACCCAGACACCGTACTACGTTCAACAGCACCTGGGGCGGACCCTGGATATCAATCCGGATAACATCCGGGTGATAAAGCCCCATGTGGGCGGCGGTTTTGGCGGTAAATCAGATGGGTTGTCTGCGGTAGAATTTTGTGCGGCCTTGCTGGCCAGACACGCTGATCGGCCGGTGAAAATCGTCTGTTCGCGGGATGAAGAATTTGCAGCCGCCAGAAGAAAACACCCCGTCGCGATTACCATGAAAACCGGTGTTAACAAAAACGGGATCATTGTGGCGCGACAGTGTAAAGCGGTGTTAGACGGTGGTGCCTACTGCAGCTTGGGCCCGCTGACAACCATTTTGATGGGGACCTTTCAAACGCTGCCTTTCGGTTTTGAGCATTATCAATACGATGGCTACCGAATTTATACCAACAAGCCGCCCTGTGGGGCCATGCGCGGCCACGGTGGCCCCCAGGTTCATTTTGCTCAGGATATTCAACTCGATATGATCGCTGAAGCGTTGGGTTTGGATCCGGTGGAGATGGCGATGAAAAACGGTCTGCAAACGGGAGATCAATCAGCGGCAGGCTTTAAGATCGTCAGCTCCGGGTTTCAAGAATGCCTGCAAACGGTTTCGGCCAAGGCCGGCTGGAAGCAGAACAGAAAATCAAAAAATAAGCCGTGCGGACCCAAAGCATATGGCATCGGCCTGGGGTGCGGCGGATTTCCGTCAGGAGCGGGATTTTATTTCAACAAAACGACTTCGGCCCACTCATCCGTAATCATAAAGGCCGGTGAAGGCGGCGGATTAAATGTGCTTACCGGAGCCTCCGATATTGGCCAGGGATCTGACAGCGTGATCTGCCAGATCGTTGCCGAGGTTTTGGGACTGCCGTTGGAAGACATCCATCTGACAAGTGCGGATACACAGCTGACACCACCGGATATGGGGACCTATTCGAGTCGGGTGACGGTCGCAGCCGGCAATGCAGCCTTAAATGCATCCAAAGCCGCCAGGGATGAGATTTTTCGTATTGCGGCGGACCATCTGGAAGCAAATCCAGATGATTTAGTCGCCAATGACCGCAGGATTTATGTCGATGGCAGCCCGGATCGGTTCATATCCTTTGCCGATGCGGTCAATCAATTTCAGAAAAAAAACGATGGTTCACCCTTGCTGGTTAAAGGCTCTTACAATTCTCCGGATCCACTGTCCCCCACCTACAGTTTTGGGGCGTATATATGCGAAGTTGAGGTCGATCTGAGAACAGGTGAGTTTAAAATACTCAGATTTTCGGTGGCCCATGATTGCGGGCAACCGCTTAACCCCATGTCAGTAGAAGGGCAAATAGAAGGCTGTATCGGAATGGGCATGGGATACGCCATCCAGGAACAGCTCGATTTCGAAGATGGCCAGACCTTAAACCCTTCCTTTATGGGATATTCATTACCCTTAGCCAATCAGATGCCGGAAATTAACATTACGCATATCGTTACAGAGGATCCACACGGGCCTTTTGGGGCCAAGGAAACCGGGGAGGGTTCATTGGACCCGGCGGCACCGGCAATTTGCAACGCTATTTACAATGCGACGGGTGTGCGAATTTTGGATCTTCCCGTCACGGCCGAGAAAATTTTAAAAGGGTTGAAAAAAAAGGAGTCGCAGGATGGAAAATCGACTGATCGAGCTGACCGTAAACGGTGAGATTCGTGAGGTGGCGGTTAAAGCCAATGATACGCTTCTGGAGGTGTTGAGAGAAAAACTGGACCTGATCGGTACCAAAGAAGCATGCAGCATGGGGGAATGCGGGGCTTGCACGGTTTTAATCGATCACAAGCCGGTGCTGTCGTGTCTTACCCTGGCCGTTGACGCAACCGGGAAGGAAATCATTACGATAGAAGGCGTATCCTCCCCGAAAGGCCTGGATGCGGTTCAGGAATCATTTGTTAACAAGGGTGCGGTTCAATGCGGGTTTTGCACGCCCGGGATAGTTCTTACGGCCAAAGACCTTTTGTCCCGGAATCCCAACCCCAGCGACGAACAAATCCGTGAGGCGATCTCAGGGAATCTATGCCGCTGTACGGGTTACACAAAGATTGTAGAAGCCATTCAGGCTGCTGCCGAGGGAGGTGCCGGCAAATGAACAGTTACCGGTTACCAAAGTTGACCTGCTTCCAACCCAAAACAATCGAAGAAGCGATCGAGGTTAAAAAAGAGTTTGGAAAAGATGCCGTCATTCTGGCGGGCGGAACCGATGTCCTGCCGCTTCTCAAACGCCGCAACATAGGCGCCCGAACGGTCATCAATCTCAAAACCATTCCGGAATTCAGCCGAATTTCATCAGGAGATAACGGAAAAATCAAAATCGGGGCAACCGTGACTTTGCGGGATATCATGGATTCGGAGTTGATCGTGGGTTCATTTCCCCTGTTGGTCGAGGCCGCCGTTTCAGTTGCCTATAATCAAATCAGAAATATGGCCACGCTGATCGGCAATCTCTGCGTCGACAACAAGTGCACCTACTACAATCAATCCAAATTTTGGTGGCAAAGCCGTGGGGATTGCTTCAAGCGCGGTGGAAATCAGTGTTATGAGGTCAAAGGCGGCAAACAATGTTATGCGTTAGCTGTAGGTGATACCGTTCCTGCATTGATTGCTCTGGATGCAGAATTAAGCATTATTGGGCCCAATGGGGTACGGCGAGCAACCGTGGCAGAATTTTATACCGGTAACGGCTGCAAGCCCCATCAGCTGGCAGATGATGAATTTGTTTGCGCCGTTGAGCTGAGTGCTTCTTCAGATGGTTGGCGGAACGGATTTCTGAAAAAAAGTGTGCGCGGCGCGGTTGATTTTGCCCTCGCAGCAATGGCGATGCGGTTAAGACCAAACGGTCGCAAAATTGAAGACATTCGGATTGTTTTAAACGGGGTTTCGGTAAAACCGGTAAAGGCGAAAATGACCCGGAGTTACCTGATTGGGAAAGACATCAACAAGGACACCATCGATGCGGCTGTTAAATTGATATTGAAGGAATCCGTCCCGCTATCTTCCATCGGTACCACCGTTGCGGTCCGCAGAAAAATGATTGCGGCCATGTTCGAAGATCTTTTAGGTCGTTTAAACCCGATTCCCTGATTAGAAGTGGTTTCAAAATATCAGATCAGGTTTCCCGCTTGAACGCGGGATTTCACGTCTTGATTTTAATAAATTAATGTGTGCATCAAAGCCCCGCCAAGCCGGATTACATGTCTGATCAAAACAGATTAAAGTATGTATCAAGGCGCAGGCCGATCGAGAAAGTCGTTGTTCCCAGCATCATTGGGTATGTGAGCATTTACCGGAGGCCTGTGCTGCACCCGAATCTAAAAAATCAGATGCGAATCCCGCAAGCGGGGCAACGCAGCCATTGGGCCTCAGACATGGTTTTGAAACCACTATCAGAGAAATGGTATGGGCTTGCCGGTTCGATAAGCGAGGGCTGAACACGAGGCGATCAGGATGCCGGTCTCATCGGTGACCTTTATATCAAAGCTTGCGGTTTTTTTGGTTTGACTGATTTGGCGTGCAACCGCGCGCAACCGCGCGCCGGCCTTTGGGCTGGCCACATAGGTCACATTCATATTCAAGGCCACGGCGATGGTTCCTTCGGTTTGACAGGCGGTCTCGAATGCTTCGTCAATCAGCCCAAATAAGGCACCCCCGTGAGCATATTGATAAATATTGTCCATGCGAGCCGGATCATATTTCATTTCCACCACTGAATATCCCAGTTCTAATTCTTCCAGAGTCATATTCAAGGCCTGTGCAAATGGTTCTTTTCTTACCGCTTTAAATAGGGCCGCTTTTAACTTTGCGTCCATCTCCGTTCTCCTATTTGTTTATAAGGTCACCGCTTTTTAACGGCAGCCCATCCTTAATAGCGGGATCATCGTTTGCATGCAAGAGCTATTAAACCGGCACGCCAATTTTCAAACCTTTTTTTCCTTGAATAACCTCAAGCGTCAACATAAGTTTAAACCCATGCACGACGATCAATTTCGACAGTTACTGGATTGGTTTGGTTTTTCCTGGTCCGGGTATCGCAAGGTCAGGCAAGGCGTTAAAAAGCGCATATCGCGGCACATGCAGGAATTAAAATGCGCCAATATCAATACCTATCTGGATCTACTGAATAAAAACGCTGAGCTGCGGCAAGAGTGTCAAAAACGGATGACTGTTTCTATCAGCCGGTTTTTCCGCGACCGACAACTCTGGCATGATCTGGCAGACGATGTCCTGCCTCGCATGATTGAGAGCGAAAAGAAAGCATTGCGGGTATGGTCAGCGGGTTGTGCGCGGGGAGAAGAGGTCTATAGTTTCAAGATCGTCTGGGACCGCTTGAAGAAACAATACCCGCTATTGCCTGAAATTGAGATTGTGGCGACGGATATACATCCGGATTATATCGACAAGGCGAGGGCAGGGGTATACACCAAAAGCAGCATGAAGGCGGTTCCCCAGGATGTTCGGGAACACTATTTTGATATTGGAAAAAGCGGCAATCGTTTTGATATAAAGACAGCTTTTAAGAGGGGCATTGAATGGCGGGTTCAGGATATTTTCAGCGATCCTCCCGGATCTGCATTTGATATGATTTTTTTAAGAAACAATCTATTAACGTACTACACGGCGCATTTAAAAAAAGAAGGCCTCAAAAGAGTTATCTCAGCCCTTGCGCCTGAAGGATGGCTGATTGTGGGATCCCACGAAAAACTGCCTTCAGGAATTTCAAATGTGCAAAGACACCATTCCATACCATGGGCTTACCGGCAAGATCTTTAACGTTTATTTTAGTTTAAGTTATTTTTTTTGATCGGTTTTTGTCTTTTTCTTGCGCGGTCTTTTGACTCCATAGGACTTGCGAAATAACTTTCCCCGTTTCGTGCGTCTGTCACCTTTGCCCATGTAATTGTTTTCCTCCTTTAATATAATATTTCAAACGAGTTCAATATGGGATCTTAAAATCTGTGCCGTTCATAACCCATTATCCCTTCTTTTTCAAGCGACGGGATGCATTCTTAACTAATGCTTTTCGGTCCCTGATGGCAAACGCATTATAGTTTTGCAACCGGATTCAAAAAACTGCAAGGAACTAGTGCGGCACACTTGCCGCAGACAGCGGTGTTCTCGGGCAAATCCGAGAAATAATCCAAGATGTCCCGATTTTCGTTCAGCCGAGCCCAGCAGGTCTGCCGTTCAAACCCATTTTCAGCCAATGCGTCCACCGGACAGGCCTCGATGCATTCGCCGCAGTTCTTGCCGGCTTTTAACAGGCAGGCTTCATCTGTATCAATCAGCGGATGATCACCCAAATCGGCGTCTGTCACCAGGCTTCCCAGGCGACCGGCACAGCCCAGCGGCGTAATCAGCAAACAATGGGTGCCGAACCGCCCTAAATTCGCCAGATGGGCCAAATGCTTATGTGACCAGCGGGCCATCAATATGTCTTCATCGAAATTGTGAGTGGCCGGTGTTAAGCCGGATTTAAAGCCATCGGCCGCGAGTAATTTTTCCATCTCCCGGCTTAGGCGGTTGATTAAATCATTGGTTTGAACATAGGCCAGGCCCCAGTTGCGACAGGGCCGGACGCCTTTTTTATTTTCCTTTACAAGCTCGCGTTTAAACGGAACAAAGAAGACAATCAGGGATTTGGCGGACGGCAGCAAATCATGAGGATGCAGGTGTTCATTAAATGCCACCTGTGGCAAAATGTCGAAGCGCCCATCAATGAGGGCGCTGACCAACAGCGGCTTCTGCCAGAAGCCTTCAGTGCCGATGCGATCCGGTTCGGCGGCCACAAATTCCTCTGCAAGGGACCGTAATTTTTCTATCGGGACATCACGCATACGCGTCACCTGCATCTTTAAATTGCGCCTGACCCCTTCCGGCGGACACGGCCATGACGATGGACAAAACCGCTCCAATTTCCTCGTCGCTGAGTCCTTCTTCCCTGGCAACGCCAAGGTACTCCTGCATTCACGGATAACACCCGATCGCCATCGCCGCCGCCATATGCAGCATCAGGGTCGTTTTGGGTTGCAGAATGTCATTATAGCGCGCCGAATCATAAAACGCTCTGTATTTGCTTTTCTGGTTTTCAGGTAACAATGTCGTCTCCTTTCCATGTCGGTTAACCGGTTGAGCCTGTCAAGAAGACATGCTATCAATTTCATTTTAACTGGCCAACCGGAAACGGGCTCAACGGGCCAACCCATATTGTACTCGCGCAATATGAAGCTGATGTTGCAAGCCTTGATGGTGGCACCAAAATGGCTTAGAAGCGGATTGACAGACACGTCAAACCCCCATCCATCTTTCGCATTTCACTTACATCCAGTTCGATAATCGGCAGCCCCAGGCTTTGAAGTTTTGTTTTTGTACCCGGGAAGCCCCCGGGCATTAAGAGATGATTGTTTATCCAGAGGGTGTTGGCAGAATATTGCTCTTCCCTGTCCACCATGATTTTGTCGTATCCGTTAAGCGCTTCGTGGCCTGTGTAATCTTGAGTAACGAGTATGCTGTTTTTACCAACATAATTAACACTGGATTTGAAGTGTAATCCGGCGCCGACCTGAATGGTTGTCCAGGTCTTTCCATATTTTTCCAGGATCCGGCCCAATTGTTTGGCGCCTTCTGGGTTGGTACGCTCTGAGATACCGATAAAAAACTGGTTACCGATCATGAGGACATCACCGCCATCCAGCGTGCCGGGTGCCTGAATGTGCTCAATCTCGCGATATGGTTTCAAAACTTCAGCAATCGATTCTTCTTCGCCCTGTCTTGCAGCTGCCCCGGGTCGGGCAATGACGGCGACCTCCGGGATTACCACTGCGGTATCTTCTACAAAATGGGCATCAGGATAATCCGGTTGCGGGTCGAGTTCGATCACATCGACTCCAATTGCCTTCAGGGCATCCACATAGCATGCGTGCTGCTTTAAAATCAGCTCATAATTTGGTGGGCCGAGGTTTGCCGTCGTAAGGCCCTGGATAAAATTTCTGCCGGGTTTTCTGGTTAACGCAAAGGCAATCATTTTGCTCAGTCCTGATTTACGTGCGTTTCTGCCAGAAACGCACCACCTGCATTATTTCTCTGACATAGGCACATTCACATTTTAACGGGCAGGGATCGAGTTGATCTTCGTACAGACAATATTCCGGGCATTGCGCTGTGCCCCAAAGTCGATCCTTAAAAACCGGCCCATTGTAAAGGTCTTTGAAATTGCCGGCGGGAATGCCGAGTGTTGTGCCACATTCTAAATGATTGAATAGAAAAAATCCCAGACTCTGGTCTTCAAAGCTGACCTGATAACCAATCATGTCGGTTGAGGGATCTTTCAGAAAATCTTTGCGCGAATGCCATCGATGGCCGCACAGTGTGCATTTTTTAAATTCATTCATTATTTACCGGTTTTCGAAATAAATTCTTTATGACTTACGACTTTAGCATATGCGGAACCCAAAGCTGCCATAAAAGATGCGTGAACATCTTGGGCCAATATCGTTTTCTTTTCAAAATCGAGATTGCGCGTTGCGCAGGCATCGTGTACGACCGTACACCCGAAACCGAAATCGGCAGCTGCCCGGGTCGTTGCATCGATGCACATATGACTCATGGCACCGCAGATCACAACGTTTTTAACTCCGGCGCTTTTAAGCCCACCTAAAAGCGGCGTTTCACGAAAACTGTTCGGATAGTGTTTCTGTATCACCGGATCATCCGGACGAGGCTTAACAGCAGAGTGAATCTCTGCTCCCTTTGTGTCCGGCAGAAAAAAAGTTGCGCCTTCATAGTTTGAAATGTGCTGGATGTGAAACGTCGGCCACCGGTTGTCTCGGAAAAAAGTCAGCAATTGACCCGCCTTTTCGCCGGCTGCGTCCATTCCCACCAGTTCCATGCGGCCGTCCACAAAATAATCATTCTGAATGTCAACAAGTATCAGTCCGGTATTCATCTTTCTCCTTTCAGTTTTGGTTGCCGGCTGAACCGGTTGCGCCCGTTGAGCCAGTTATAAAAGGAATAATGTCTCATTTTACTTTTTTTAATCCGCCTCCGGCGGACTAACGGGCTAACGGGCAACTGAACAAGGCGCTCAACCTGCAGGATTCGAGTATTCAGAATCTGTTTGGCATACAGCCCTAAAGCTTAGATTTAACTTTGAGATAGCGCCTATCCTTTTTCCATTGAGCTGATGAACGAATCCGCCTCTTTAATGGAAACCTCCATTTCCTTTATCAGTCGGGCGACATCGGTTTCAATTGAGGCCAGCTCGCTTTGTAACGAGGCAATTGCCTGAGCATTCAAATTATGCTTGAGGTACAACACCTGATCCTGGAAAGCCGAAAGGACCGGGTCGATTTTTCTTTCGGCGCGCTTCATGGCACCGATTAATTGGGCGTACTTATCCTTCGTTTCTCGAAGTTTACGGGCACTCGATCTCCTTAAGCTGCTGCTGGTGTAATGGTTTAACTCCTGCTGCCACTCCGCAAATAGGTCCTCGGCCACATCTTCAACAGCAGCGATCCGGCTGCGGACGGCATCGGCTTTGGTGGCGCTTTCTTCATATTCATTTTTTAGCTGGTCATATTTTTCTTCGAGGTTGCCGCCCTGGAAGCCCAGCACCCTGCTGAATTTTTCAAGCGCCGATTCAAATTGCTCTTTGGCTTCTTCCTGGGCATCGCGGGCATCCTGAACGCGATCCACCATGATATCGCGCTTATGGTAACCCATGGTCTCCATGGTTTTGTAATAAGCGGATTCGCAACCGAACATCAGACAGATGACTGCAATTGCGACAACCCCATTCGGTCTGCTTTTTAAAATGGATTTCTTCATTGCGATTCTCTATTGCATGCGTTAGGACAGGGCCTCTTTTAAGGCGGCGCGGGACAGCAAACGCGTTGAGTCCAGCACGGGCAGGGGACAATCGTCCGGATCAACCAGTAATGGAATTTCCGTGCACCCCAAAACCGCCGCATCACACCCGCGGCCTTTGAATTTTTCAATAACCTCATTGAAATAGCGGCGTGATTTCTCGGTGAAAACGCCGTTTACAAGCTCTTTAAAGATGATTTCATCGATGCGCTCACGATCGTCTTCTTCCGGTATCTGACTGGCGATATCAAATTTTTGTAATGTGACGGGATATACCGGGCCGGTCACGAGGTATTTTGTGCCTAAAATCGCCAGCTGTTTAAAACCGTCTTCTATCGCCTTATTGGCCACCGCCTCAGCGATGTGGAGCCAGGGAATGGGGGACTTCTCTTTTACAAACTCAAAAGCTTCATGGATCGTGTTGTCCGGACAAATCGCAAATTCGGCCCCGATCTGAGATACCTTTTGGGCTGACGAAAGCATGAGCGCTGCAACGTTTTCCCAATCTCCCGCAAGAATGGGGACCATGTATTCTGCTAACGGATGCGTGTGCATGCTGACTTCCGGGTGCATATGCTCACCCATTAAGGGCGGCGCTTCGCCACAAATGGTGCGATAGCACAGCGCAGCGCCCTCGGCGCTGCAGCCCACAATTCCAATGTGCTTTGGCATGTTTGATGTCCTTTCTTTAATTTTCAACGGTAATTATACGGTAAATAAAACAATCGCAATAAAGGCAAATACCATTCCGGCGCCTTCTTTCAAGGTGATGGGCTCTTTCAAGATGAAATAGGCCAAACCGATGGTGATTACCGGATTCAGGGCGACAAGTGTGGCGATAACGGAAACCTTGCCTTTGGGCATGGCAAAAAGGTAAAACAGGGCTCCCAGCATGCCCAGCAGCCCGGTAATAAAAGCCAATGACACGCCTCTGGGATGGATATCCGGTTTAAAGTTCAGGGAAAATAAGATGATGAGCCCAAAAATAGCGCTGCCCAATCCTTCAAAAACCGAAGCGCTCAGCGGATTAATGTATCGCGTGGTAATCTTTGGGATAAAACCCCAGATGCCCCAACAGATCATTGTCATACTTGCCGGTAACAGCCATTCTTTCATTTTGCGATTTTCCGTTTACCTGACCGGTAATTGTTTTTATTTATGGTCTTCTGGCATGCTGCCATAAAAAATAATTTCAACTTTTCATTAACTTTCATGCAAGACTAAGGTATTAAAATAATTGGGCTAGTTTTAGCAAGCTTTTTTAGAAAAATCAGCTCAAACAGGACGATGAATGGCCTGAAGCGCTGAAATCGGGAACTTTTGTTTTACCAGACAATCAAAATTCTTGACAGGGGTGCTATTATTATACGTACAATGAGCGTTTAAAAATAGAGGTCTTCTCAAAAATAGGATTTTGGTTCAGGATCGCGGCGCGGCCGAACTTCATACCGGAGGCAACCTGCTGGTTGTCGAGGATTTGAAACGAGGCACCAACAAAGATATTCGGCCAAAAGACATTTTTGAGATGACTTCTAATAAAAGTGAGTAAACATGGCTGAATTTAAATATTCCAACATCGAAAAGGAAATACAAGCCTACGGATTTGACGGGGTTGTCAAAAGCCATTGCCGGATGTGTCATGGCGGTTGCGGTGTTCTGGTCTATACCAAAAACGGCAAAGTCGCCAAGATCGCCGGTGATCCGGATTGTCCCATTAATCACGGCACGCTTTGCAGCAAGGGGCTTGCATCCACCCAGCTGCTATATCATCCGGATCGATTGACCTATCCGGTTCGAAGAGTCGGACCCAAGGCCAGCGGCCAATGGGAGCGAATTTCATGGGATGAGGCGCTGGATCAAATCGCAGCAAGAATACTTGATTATCAGGCCGAATTCGGCGCTGAATCTATCGTGATGGGTTACGGAACCGGCAGAGAGAACGAGGCGGCCATCTATCGTTTTGCCAATCTGCTGGGGAGCCCCAACGTTCTGACCGCCGGCCACTTTTGCTATGGCCCGCGAATTGCCACCGGCATTATCACCTGCGGGACCAACCCCATTGTGGATTATGAGAACCACCCCCGGTGCATCATGGTCTGGGGCAACAATCTGGTGATCAGCAACCCGGATTGTTACAAGGGCGAACCGTTTTCGGTCAGTCTCAATAAAGGCGCCAAACTGATTGCGGTTGACCCGCGGCTGACTCGCATTGCGGCTCGCGCTGATGTATGGTTACAGCTCAGACCCGGAACGGATGCCGCCCTTGCCCTGGGAATCCTGAATGTGATTGTGAATGAAGCGCTCTACGACCGCGAATTTGTGGAAAATTTCGTGTACGGCTGGGAACCTTTTGTCAAGCGGGTCAACCAATACCCTCTGGACAGGGTTGAAGAAATCACATGGGTCCCCAAAGAGAAGATCCGGCAGGCCGCACATCTGTTTGCGACCACCAAGCCGGCGGCCGTGCAGTGGGGGGTGGCCATTGAACAGCAGATCAATTGTGCCGACAATGACCGCTTGCTGATGGCGCTTATGGGGATTACCGGAAACATCGATGTGCCCGGCGGGCAGGTCCTGTTTCAGACGCCGAGAATCCGGAATGTGGGTTATTTCGGCGCCCACCGGATGTTAGCGGATACACAACGTGAAAAACGGCTGGGCGGCGACCGGTTTCGCCTGGCCGGAAATTTTGCCATCATCAATCCAAAATGCGTCTGGGACGCGATCCTTGAAGAAGAGCCCTATGCGGTGAAAATGCTTTTTTTTATCAGCTCAAATCCCGTCATGACCCGGGCCAATGCCAGAGAGGTTTACCGGGCGCTTGAAAAAGTGGATTTCATGGCGGTTTCTGATTTTTTTATGACCCCGACGGCCGAACTGGCCGATATTGTGCTGCCGGCGGCCACCTGGCTTGAAATGGACTACATCGGAGATTACTGGAAACGCCATGGTTACATTTTGCCCAGGCGGAAAGTCGTTCAGGTGGGGGAGTGCCGGTCCGATCATGAAATGCTCAATGATCTGGCCCATCGCGTGGGGCAGGGAGAACACTGGTGGGACGATTTCGAACAGGCGCTGGATTGGATATTGGAACCGCTGGGGATTTCATGGCAAGATTTCAAGCAGATGGACTACATCCGCGGCAAGGTGATCAACCAGAAGTATAAGGTCAAGGGTTTCAGCACACCGAGCCGAAGGTTTGAGCTGTATTCTTCCCTGCTTGAAAAATGGGGCTATGATCCTCTCCCGCAACACCGGGAACCACCGGAAAGCCCTTACCGTACCCCGCAACGCTTCAAAGAATATCCGTATAT
>JBFFCW010000024.1:0-19490 GCA_041559695.1 Desulfobacterales bacterium | reverse complement strand
GCGGTTGACGCGCAACTGCCCCTGGAACCAGTGCCTGTTCTGTCCGGTATACAAAAATCGAAAATTTTCATTACGAACGGTTGATGAAATAAAACAGGATATTCGGTCGGCAAAACAGATTGCCGATGATATCAAAGCCCTTTCAGTGAAACTGGGATACAATGGCGTCGTCAACGATGCGGTCATCAGCGCTATTTTCAATCAGCCCGGTACCAATACCCATTACCGCAGCATTGCGGGTTGGCTGTATTATCAGACGGATGCCTGCTTTTTGCAGGATGCCGACAATCTGATCATGAAAACAAAAGATCTGGTGGAGGTCTTGCAGTTTTTAAAAGCGCAATTCCCGCAAATCAAACGTATTACCACCTATTCCCGATCCAGAACGGTAATCCGTAAATCCGTGGATGCCTTAAAGCAAATCCGCAAAGCCGGCCTGGACCGGGTGCATATCGGGCTGGAAACCGGATATGATCCCCTGCTGAAACTGGTGAAAAAAGGCGTAACCGGCGCCCAGCATATTGAGGCCGGCAAGCGGTTACTGGCTGCCGGCATGGAAGTATCAGAATACGTCATGCCCGGCCTGGGCGGGCAGGAAATGTGGCGCGATCATGCAGTGGAAACCGCAAAGGTGCTCAATCAGATCAATCCGCATTTTATCCGGCTGCGCAGCCTGCGGGTGCCGGATCGCGTGCCGCTGCACGCCAAACTGGAAGATGGTAGCTTCAGCATGCAAACCGATGATATGCTGGCCGAAGAAATCGGGCTTTTCATCAAAACCCTCGAGGGCATCACCAGTACCGTAACCAGTGATCATATCATGAATCTGCTCGAAGACGTTAACGGCAAGTTTCCGGACGATAAAGAAAAAATGCTGACGGCGATTCAATCCTATCAGGACCTACCGGAAACCGACCGGCTGATTTATCGGGCCGGCCGCCGGGGCGGTGCCTATCGTTCAATCGAAGATTTACACCGGGATCCGGCAACCTATCAAAAAATTAAAACCCTGATTGAGGAAATAGCGCAGGAAGAAGGCCCGGACGGGGTTGAACAGATGATCAGCACGATGGTCGATCGTTACATCTGATAATCGCCTAAAAAGTCAGAGAGGCAGCCTTTTTACGAGTGTGGTTTGTATTTGGTGTTTGGGGTTAGCATTCTAAAATTCTGAAATAAAATCAAATATTTAATACCGAACACCAAAACCGAAAAACCAAACACTTGATGAATTCGACTTTTTACGAATTCATCAATATTAAGTATCGAGCCAACATCAAAATCATATTTCCGGAGTAATTGGAAATGCAGTCCATTAGAATCCTGGGAACCGGTTCCTATGTTCCGCCGAAACGATTGAAGAATGCCGATCTGGAAAAAATGGGCCTGGATACCACCGATGAATGGATTCAGAAGCGCACCGGGGTAAAAGAAAGAAGAATCGCGGACCCGGATGTGACCGCATCCGATCTGGGCTATGAGGCGGCCTTGAAAGCCCTGGAGGCGGCCGGTCTGACAGCGCCGGACATCGATTTAATTATCGTGGCCACGATTACACCGGACACCTGCTGCCCTTCCGCGGCCAACTGGCTGCAGGCCAAACTGGATGCCCCCCGGGCGGTGACATTTGATGTCGCCGCGGCTTGCTCCGGCTTTATTTTCGGCTTAAATGTCGCCGAACAATACCTTAAAAACAAAACCGTCAAGAACGTGCTGGTGGTGGCCTCTGAAATCATGACCCGAACACTCAACTGGGAAGATCGGGCAACCTGTATTCTCTGGGGCGACGGTTCCGGTGCAGCGATACTCGCCCTGGCAGATGAAGGTCCCGAGATTCTTTCCAGCCACCTGCACACCGACGGTGCCAGCGGCCGGGACCTTTTGCTGCCCGGCGGGGGTTCTATGACCACGCCGATTTCTCATACAAGTGTCGATCAAGGCCTGCACTTCCTGAACATGATCGAAGCCAGCATGAGTTTTCGGGTGGCGGTGCGGCATTTTGTCGGCGCCATAAGGGAAGCGCTTGAGTTCAACCATATTGAGGTTGAAGACGTCGACTGGTTTATTCCCCATCAAGCCAATATCCGCATGTTTCAAAATATTGCCAAATCCTTAAAAGTGCCCTTTGAGCGCTTTTATTTGACGCTGCATAAATACGGCAATATCTCTTCGGCTTCCTGTGCCATCTCCCTGGATGAAGCGGTCCGCGACGGAAGCATCAAGCCCAACGATTTAATCTGTTTGCCGGTTTTCGGCGGTGGACTGACCTGGGGCAGTGCGCTGATTCGCTGGTAATCTTTGGATCCGGCAAGTTTTCGATAGGGTTCAAATGTTGTCGGCCAATTTCTGGAACACAACCCTATGTTCAGGATGCACCCGGGTTTCTTAATTTACCCAGGAACCGGTCCATCACCTCGCTGATTTCTCTGATTCGAAAAACGTAACCGCCCAAAAACAGGATCCCCATAAAAACGATTGCGGTGATAAACGCAACCCATAAGCTGCCGCTAAATGTTGTTGAATCAATCCCGCCCAGCACCTTTAACTTAAACCCGAACATCAAAATTCCCAGCGGCACACTGAAAAAAAACATTTTCAGGTAAGTCACATACACATCACGACTTCCTTTGTTTTGGGTCCGCTTATTCCAAAACGCGTATAAGAGGTAGACCTGGAGTATCGCCGACAACGAAGCCGCCAGTGCAATTCCCCGGGCACCCAGAAAATTTAAACCGGCCAGATACAGCGGGATGCTTAATATCACCGCAATGGTCGCATAAATTGCCGGGAAAAGCGTGTCTTGCATGGCGTAGTAGGCACGCGGCACGATGGTATTGGCCGCAAAGGCAAAAGATCCAATTAGGAAAAAAATAAGCACCGCCGATGCCTGACCGCTTGCGGCGGCATCGAATTTTCCCCGCTGAAACAGCATTAAAATCACCTCCTGCCGCAGCACCATCAGCAGCAGCGAAAAAGGAATCACCAGGGACAGATAGCGCAGGGTGTCATTCAGCAATTGGTTCATTTCCGCCAATTTATTTTCGGCAACCAGACGGGCCATAAACGGATAGGAAGCCACGCCCAGGGCCTGGCCAAAAAAAGCGACCAACAGGAGCACGGTTCGCAGGCTGTATTCTAAATCTGCAATGCTGCCCGGCGGCAGATAGCTGCCGAAAAATTTCATGAAAATCTCCATGGAAAAAAACAGGGTCAGTCCGAGCATCAGCGGCAGGGTAAGCTTGATATATTTTTTCAGATCCGGGTGGCTGAAATCAAAAATTGGCGAATATCGCATGCCGATCCTTCTGGCCCCCCAGTACTGGAGCCCGAAATTTCCGACAAGCGCTCCAAGCAGCACTCCCCAGGAGAAGCCTTCCATTCCCAGTTTAGGGCCCAGCACAAGACCGCCGGCAATAATTCCGAGATTATAGAAAAGCGGTGCCAGAGCGGGTATCAAAAATTTCTCTTTGGCGAATTGAACAGCCATAAAGAGCCCACCGGCAAAAAAGAAAAACTGGGCGGGTAAAATAATGCGCGTCATCCGGATAACCTGCAGCCGGAAGGCCGGGTCCGTCCGACCGCGGGCGATCAGCGTCACGATTTCAGGCGTAAATATCATGCCAATCACCATAAACAAAATCAGCAGTGTCCCAAAACAGCTTAAAATGATGGAAAAAATTTTCCAGCCGTTCGCTTCTCTGCCGGCTGCCAGGTAGCGGGAAAATATGGGGATAAACGTAATGGAAAGAAAACCGCTGGCGATAATGTGGTTTAAAATTTCGGGAATGACAAAAGCAACCTGATAGGCATCGACTTCGCCGCTGCGTCCGCCAACATAGGCAATGATCATTAGCCGCAAAAACCCGAAAAGCCGGCTCAGGAAAATCGAGGCCATCATGATCAGCGAGGCGATTCCGACTTTTTTATAGACCGACTGTGACATGGGCAATCCAGTTTGGACGCTATCTCAAAAAAAGGCATTGCGGTGACGGATTAAATAATGGTGGCGGCTTCCCGGCCGCGACCTTTCGCGTTTCTGACCGCAGCGGTTTCCATTGCATTATCAGAAAGCACCGCAGAAGGCAAAGCATCACCGGTGCAAAAATGAGATAATTTCTTGCTTTTGAGGCGTTCGATCTCATATTTTTCACACAGAGAGTTGCGGTCATGATCGGCTCGGCAACCTGTCTGATCTTTGAGAATCGCACGCATTCTTGACAGGTTTTGGCAGATCTTCTATTATGACAATCCTTAGCGAATAATAAGCCGGGATCATTCTTTACCGCCTGCAGCGTATACTCGTGATGTCATCAATATCTGCGCTTCAATGCCTGAGAACTCAATCGAAGGCAATTGCTGATGCGCTTTAACCGGTTTCATCGGAAATCCGGGTTTGCTTCAGATAAAATAAACATCGCCATGACCAAGAAAGAAATCATTTCACAGAAAATCACGGCGCTTTTCGTTTACGGGCGCCCGCCTCTGGTGTTTGCAGGATTGATCTGCGCCGTCGCCGTTATCTGGACGCAGAGCCCGATTCTGTATACGATCGGGGTTTTGTTTTTATTTATCTCCATGAGCTTTGACCTGGTCGATGGCTGGTTTGCTGCCCGCTTCGAGCTCGATCCCAGGCTGGAGCAACTGGCCGACCGCCTGATGGATAAATTGGTCTACTCCATTATATTTCCGCTGGTCGCCGTCGGTGTCATGTGGCGGGTTCACTTCAGTTCACCGGACCCCACCAGAGGGGAAATGCTGCATGCCATTCTGGTGCTCTTTATGGCGGTAACCGTCCTGGTCCGGGATAATTTCGCGCACTTTATGCGCGGTTTTGCCGTCCGTACCGACCAGGAACTCGAATTCAAAGAGCTCACCCGCCTGCGAACCATTGTTGCCGCACCGGTTGGCGCCCTGCTTTATGCCTATGCGTTTTATGTGCCGGAGGGCCCGCCATCAAAAATTTATTTCTGGATTTCATGGATGGGCAATTTGCCGCTGCGGGGTTTATTCTTTATCGAAATCATATTCTTGATCATCAATTTCGGATCAATTGCGGGATACGTCCGCAAGTATGGGACGTTATGTTTGGATGAGCTGTGTCTGGGGAATGAACCGCTGCGCCGCCGGATTCTGGCTTTTTTTCCCAACGCGTTGACCGTCATGAATGCAATGATGGGGCTGCTGGCCGTGTTTTTTGCCTATCAAGGGCGCATTCGCGAAGCATCCCTATTTTTGATCGGTGCGGCATTGTTTGACAAGCTCGACGGCGCCGTGGCGCGCAAATTGGGCCTGACAGAACCCCTGGAGGAGGAGAAACCGAAAAAAATCATCAATTTTGGAAGCCTGCTCGACGATATATCAGATGCCGTCAGCTTTTGTATTGCGCCGGCCTGGATCTTTTATATCGTACTTAATAGCTATCCGGATCCGTTCATTCAAAAATTGCCGGTCGGCTTGATTGCCTGGCTGTATGCACTGCTGGGGATCATTCGGTTGGTTTATTTTACATTGGACAAATCACCGATTCCCGGATTTTTTAAAGGCATGCCGACGCCGGCGGCGGCAATGCTGGTCATGTCGGGTTTGATCATCTTTGGGCAGGCGGCCAATGCAGAGTCCGACTGGATACGATTTTGGGGTATTTTTTGCTTTGGGTTGGTGATCTTGGCCGCAGTCCTGATGAATGCCTATCCGGTCCGCTATTTGCATCTGGGCCGTTTCATGAGCCGGCACCCCTGGTTTGGGCGGGCATCATTGATTGTCATCTTCACTGTATTTACGCCCTACTATGGCCAATTCTGCCTGATGTACATGCTGCTTTACACCCTTTCACCGATCATCACCTGGCGCATCGATCCCCAGGTCGCCGCCCGGGAAACCCGGACAAAACCCGCCAGAGCCCATTGAGTGTTATTGGTTGTTGGGTATTCGTTATTGGTTTAGGCGATCTGACCCTCTAATTTGCCGCAATCAAATGTCATGGAATAGGGGAATAATGGAATGTTGGAATACTGGGCCTGGTGGAATGAAATCTATTTAGCTATGGCGGGCTCTCATCGGAAATTAAAATAAGGAAATCATCCGCTTTTTCTACCCGTTATTCCATGGTTTGCCTGAAAAAGAAACCACTCCTCCGGCCAAGAACCTTTATTTGTTATTTGGTACCGGTGGGACGAGTTTGGCTTTGACGGCACTTGCCAAATGAAGGATATCTTCTCGGATTATAAAGCCGCACGGAACCAAAAGCAGCGTGATGAAGGTGGCGAATAAAACACCAAAGCCCAAACTTATTGCCATTGGAATTAGAAACTGGGCCTGCACGCTGCGCTCGAAAATCATGGGGGAGAGTCCGGCAAACGTGGTTAACGATGTCAGCAAAATGGCTCTGAAGCGCATACAACCGGCTTTAATGACGGCATCATGGGCGGGGTCGCCCGCACTCCGGAAACGATTGGCAGCATAAACCAGAACCAGGGAATCGTTGACCACCACGCCGGCCAGGCCGACCATGCCGAAGATGCTCAGGATACTTAAATTGAACCCCATAATCAAGTGCCCGAATAACGCACCGACAAAACCAAAGGGTATGGCCGCCATAACCACCAGGGGTTGGCTGAAAGATCGAAAAGGAATGGCCAGCAGGGCATAAATTCCAAAGAGGGCAATGCCAAATCCCTTAAAGACGTCCGCCCAGGTCTCCTGCTGCTGCTTGCCCACGCCTTCAATCGTATAGCGCAAACCGGGATAGCGGGCTTTCAGGTCAGGCAGGAAGCCCGCTGTGAGCAGATTTCGAACCTCATTGGCGTTGGTCACCTTCTCTTCCACGTCGGCGGTGACCTTTACCACGCGATAGCGCTGGGCTCTTTCGATAGTGGCATAGCCCTGCTGGATATCAACCTGCGCCACCTGATTAAAGGGCACCTCGGCGCCGGCGGGCGTCCGTATCCGCATATTTTCCACATATCCCATAGACCGGCGTTCACGCTCCGGATAGCGGATCATCACTTTGACCTCGTCTTTACCCCGCTGCATGCGCAGGGCCTCGGCCCCGTAAAAAGCATGTCGCACCTGGCGGGCCAGATCCTCCAGGGTTAATCCCAGACTGCGGGCAGCCGGTTTCAACTTGAGCTGCATTTCTTTCTTGCCGGGCAGAAAACTATCGCCGACATCAAATACGCCGGGATAGCTGCGCAGCTCCGTCTTTAAATCGGCGGCAGCCGCCAACAGCTGGTCATGATCATCGGAGGACAGGTGCACTTCAATGGGATTGCCGGCCGTATGGATTTCGCTGCGGTAGGTAATCGTTTCCGCGTCCGGAATTGAACCGACTTTGCGTCGCCAGCGCCGGGTGAGCTGCGCTGTGCTGATTTCCCGATATTCACTGTCTATCAGGTTAATCCAGGCCTGAGCCAAATGGCCGCCGGTCCCTTCAGTGGCTCCCCGGCCCGCATGCCTGCCGACCTGCACCATACTGTATTCCAGGAGGGGGGCGGCATCGACCGGACGCTTTTTCTCGGCTTCTGACACGGCTTCCAGAGCGGCTCGCTCCATCTGACGGATCACCTCCCAGGTGCGTTCAACCGGCGTGCCCACCGGCATGGTCACATAGGTGCGCATGGTATTGCCCTCGACCGTGGGGAAATACGTAAATTTTACCCATCCGGCATGCCAGATCCCGTAACTGATCGTTAACAGCGCGATTGCCAAAGCCAGTGTTGCGTAACGCCAGCGGACGCAAAAATCGACCACCCGCACATAGGGCCCGTTAATAAAGTGTTTTAACCACCGCGAAAATCGCTTTTCTTTCGGACGCGCTTCTTTATGCCGGGTGGCGCTACGGGCGCTGCGCTCCAGATGTGAGGGTAAAATAAAAAGAGACTCGATCAATGAACCCAATAAAACCAGGATCACCACGATCGGAAGGTTGCGCATCAATTTGCCCGTGCGGCCACCGGCCAGCAGCAGGGGCCAGAAAGCAACCATGGTGGTCAACACCGAAAAGATGACCGGGCGGCCCACTTCCAGAGCGCCTTCCACGGCGGCCTTAAGGGGACCGTAGCCTTCTTCCTGCTTGCGATAAATATTTTCACCGATGATGATGGCATCATCAACCACGATGCCCAGCACCATAATAAAGGCAAATACGGAAATCATGTTGACGGAGACATCAAATTGCGGCAACAGCAATACGCCGGAGGCAAAGGAGATCGGTATGCCAAGGGTTACCCAGAAGGCCAGACGCAAATTCATCACCACCCCCAGGAGCAAGACAACCAGGGTTAGACCGATGGCCAGATTTCTTAACAGCAGTTCTAACCTGCTTTTCAATATACTGGAATGATCCCTGTAAAAGGTAATGTTCACACCTTCCGGCAGACTGGGCCGCATCTTTTTGATATAGCCTTTGACGGTTTTGGCCACCGTTAATGCATTTTGATCAGCCACGCGATACACCTGGATCATCGCAGCGACTTTGCCTTGAAATCTGGCACTGATATCGACATCTTCGAAGCCGTCCTTCAAGTCGGCGATCTGCCCCAGGGTGACTTTGCTGCCATCGGGACGGGTAATAACCGCCACATCGCGATAATTCTTGGCAAAATAACGGCGACCTTTGGTGCGGATTAAAATTTCGCCACCGGCTGTCTTAATGCGGCCTGCCGGAAGGTCCAGGCTGGCTTTGCGTACGGCCTCGGCCACCTGGCCCAAAGTGAGTCCGAAACGGCGCAGCGTGCCTTCTGAAATTTCAATGGATACCTCGGTTTTGCGAATCCCGTATATTTCCGCCAGGGTGATGCCCGGCAGATTGGTAATGTCGTCTTTGATTCGTTCGGCCAGATGTTTGATGGTTTTTTCTTCGGCATCCCCGTAAACGGCGACATTGATGACCCGGCTGAGCCTTGTAACCTCCCGGACTTCAGGTTTTTCAGCCTCATCCGGAAGTGTGGTGATACGGTCGACCTCGGCTTTGACCTCTTCCAAGAGCTTTTTCTGATCCCAGTCCTTGATGACTTCGATGGTGACGGTGCCCCACCCTTCGCGTGCCCTGGAATCGATGCGCTTGATACCGGCCAACCCGGCGATCTTTTCTTCGATGCGGCGCAGAATCGCCTCTTCGACTTCCGATGGAGAGGCTCCGGGATATTCAGTGGTAATCTTAATGATATCCAGATCGGTCTCGGGAAAAACCTCGACTTTCATCGTCAGGCCGGTAATGGTGCCGGCCAGCAGCAGGAAAATCATTAAGAGGTTTGCGGCAACATGATTTTCAGCAAACCAGGCAATCACACTTTTCATGATGCATTCGCCTCCGGTGGTTGCCGGAAACGGACCTTCATGCCGTCCGTCACCGCCTGAAGCGATGAGACCACAACCATTTCACCGTTTTTAAGCCCTCCCTCGACAAGCACCGCATCAGATGTCAGGCGTGCAACGCTCACCTTGCGGAAAGTCAGCTGGCCGTTTTTATCAACCACCCAGACCAGATTGTTTTCACGCAAAGCCGCCCGGGGCAGCATGGTCGCATTTTCCAGCGTACGACCTTCGATATCCACCGTAACAAAGAGCCCGGCGGCCAGTGGCGGCTTCGTCTCATAGGGCTTGTTCACGCGGATAACGACATTGATCATGCGCGTGCTTTCATCGAGCTTACCTTCCGCCCGAACCACTCGGCCCGGCCAGAGGGATTCTCTGCCGGCAACGCGGGTGCTGACGCTGACCACCGATCCCGCTTCGTCACCCGGGGTAAACCCGGGTACGTGAAACCAGTAAAGGTCCTCGTCTTCGAAGGGCACCACAATCTCCGCCTGGTTGATTGAAAAAAGCGTGGCCAGCGCCTGTCCGACGGCGACGTATTGGCCGATATCGACATTTTCTTCGTCAACCCGGCCGTCAAACGGCGCTTTGATTTCGGTCCGCTCCAGATTCAGCTTTGCTTTCTGAAGATCGGCCCGATCGGCTGCCAGTTTGGCTTTGGCCGCTGCCAGTTGAGGTTCTTTGGCAACCAGGGCCGGTATCTGGTTATTTTTGGGATCGGCCTTATAAAGCAGTTGCCATTCCTCGCGGGATACCGCCGCTTCTTCCTCGGCGACTTTTAGTTTGCTTTCAGAGTCTTTGACCCGGGCCTGTGCCAGGGTTACGGCTAATTGATAGTCAACCGGATCAATGCGCAGCAACACGTCTCCTTTTTGAAACTCACCGCCGTTGACCAGGGCCCGGGATACAAATACCACCTTGCCGTTTACCTGCGGAACCAGTTGGATTTCACGCAGCGGTCTAACGGTGCCTTCGCCTCTGATGATCACGACCTGAGGACGCGTTTTAATCCTGGCCACGCTAACCATTGGTTTGGGCACCGGCGGTTGGGTGCGCTCCAGTTTTGGCTTGGTGGCCGTCAGGACCACAAATACCAGGGCGCCGATTCCGATGAAGACCAGGGTAACGATAAAATGAACAATTCGCAGTTTGTGCTTACTCATAGGAGGTGTCTCTCGTTTTAAAGTCAAAGAAGTAGCCGTCGCGTTCGAGCACTATCGGCTCGGGCACTGCCCAGCTGCCGCCCAGGGCACGATGCAAATTGACGCGGTTGGTTAAAATGTTCAAATCCACCAGGACCAGATTATCTTCAGCGGTAAAACGGGTTTGCTGGGCGTCGAGTACATCCAGGTATTCAATTAGTCCTTTGATATAGCGGTTTTGGGCCACGCGCTGGGTTGCGCGAGCCTCCTCTAAAAAAATAATCTCACGTTCCCGGCGTTCGAGCTGCTTTTTGCGGGTCAACAGGGCGCCTTCCACTTCGGCAAAGGCATTTAAAATCGCGTCGGCATAATCCGATACGGCCTGCTGGTACTGGGCTTCAATGCCGCGCTGGCGGGCTTTCAGGCGGCCGGCGTCCATCAACGGTTGCACAACCCCCCGGGAAAAGTTCCAGATGACGCTGTCGCTTTTAAAAAGCCGGTCTTTGCCATCGGCATTCCAGCCGTAACTGCCGGTTAAGGTGATTGCCGGAAAGCGGGCGGCTTTGGCCGAACCAATCCTTTGGTTTAAGGCCACCAGCCGGGCCTCTGCAGCCCGGATATCCGGTCGCCTCAACAGCAATGTCGAAGGCAGCCCGGTCGGCACCGGATCCGGCCGCCGGTAATAATCTGCAGGCTGGGAGCGCGCCGGGCGGGTTTGGGGGTAGCGTCCCAGCAAAACCGATAGCTGCTGCTGTAAAATCCCCAGCTGCTGCTGCAACTGGGGAACAAGCGTTTCAGCCCCGGCCAGTAATCGTCGCGCCTGCCGCACATCCAGCACTGATGTCAGGCCGCGCCGGTAGCGGGTATCAACAAACTGCAAACTACGATTGAAGGCTTCGATGCTTTGATCGGCAATTTGCAATCTGCGCTCGGACGCCTCAATCTGCAAATACAGGTTGATGGTCTCAGCCACCAGGGTCTGGGCGATGGTTCGGCGATTTTCCTCATTCACCAGGATGTCATTGCGGGCCGCTTCGGATGCTTTGGCCAACCGACTCCACAGATCGATTTCGAAAAGCGCCGGGAAGGTCAGCTGATGGGTGGTAATCGTTTGACCGCGACCGACATTAACGCCGCCGAAGCGACGTTTATCCCATTTATAATCAAGACCGGCCTGGGGCCAGCGGTCGGCACTGACCTGAACATACTGGGCACGGGATTCCAATATTCGGGCGGTTGCCTGCTTCAAATCCCAGTTGCGCTTTAAGACCTCTTCAACCAGCGCATTGAGCTCAGGGTCATCGAAATCCTGCCACCAGCGATCCTCCATAACCGGATAAAATGCCGGTTCGCTGCGGTCATTCTGGTAGGATTCCGGAATTTCCACCCCCAGCTCGGGACGCTGGTAATCAGGACCTAAATTAATGCAGCCGTTCAGGCCTGTAAATAAAAGGAATGCCAGGCTCAATAAAAAAAACCAGCATTTCATATACGGGTCTCCTTTGATTTGGCGCCGAATCCATTGATTGAAAATTCAACGATGTGATCAACCAAACGTCCTTTGAAATCCGCATCATAATCACAGCCGGTAAGGCTGCTGATCAGCATCCGCGCAAAATTAAAATAGAGCACCATGGCAAACACACTGCAGATGTTAAGGGTCAGTTTTTCCTCGTCAATATCATCCGGTAGAACGCATCGCAAATCCTCAAACAAACTGTCAAACAAAGGCCGCATGGCCTGATCGGCGATCATTTTGAAGGCCTCTGTGGGTTTGGCCAGTTCACTGGAAATCAACTGGTGGTGGCGTTTGCGCTCTTCCTCCGAAAATGGTCCTGCCAAAAACGCCCGGGCCAAAGACTGGACAACCGCAGATGGCGTCAACGGGACGTCGCTTTTTAAAGACTCCTGAAAACTTTTTTTTATGCGGGAGGCGCGTGGCAGCCAGCGCGACCGAAAAACTTCCAGATAAAGATTTTTTTTATTGCCGAAGTGATAGTTTACGGCAGCAAGATTGCAATTGGCTGCGCCCGTAATTTCCCTGACACTGACGGCATCATATCCTTTTAAGGCAAACAGCGCTTCGGCCTCATCCAGAATCCGTTTCTTGGTGTGATCATTATTCGCGTTATTCAGCTTTTGGCTATCATCCATGGGTTATGATCCTTTGTAAGAATCAAACGTTTGTATAAAACAATTGTTTTAATGTCAACCGCTTTGTAGTAGAACCCGTCTCAAAAATCGGATTTTGAGGTGGATTCTAAATATAAGCCTTGCATGTGCGTTTAAATTAAAGTAATAAAAAAAATTCAATGGGCGGCAGGCAAAGTTGTATATAATAGCAACGATGCAGGCACCGGAACCGGAGCTTCAAGTTATCCCTCCGAGTTCGGGTGAAGCCTATTTGACAGCCTTTCCGGAAAAGCTGGCCCTTTGGCGGTAACGTAACGCCAGAAGACCGGGCATTATCGATTAGCCAACCTTCGGGTGACCGGATATTTGGAAAATGAATTCCATAATCAGGTCCCACGCCTGCTATGGCATGAACTGAATATTGGGCCACAAAAATTCCCTGTGGAAAAATTTTAGAATACCTGCTTATCAATATGGTTAAAGATTTAATCGACTGGGAGTTACACAATAAATAATGGCTGAAACAATAAAATCTCTGGGTATCTGTCTGGGAGCATCAACCGTATCCCTGGTCCAGATGAAATTGGATCAAGACCAGAGCGAAATTGGCGACCAGCGTGGTTCCGATGATGACCATCAGGTTCCAAAACCGACACTGATTGAGTATGGCCTTTATCCCCATGAGGGCGATCCGAAACAAACGCTGGTAAAAGCCCTTGAGCAGCTGGATTTGAGTTCATTTGACAGAATCGCCGCCACCGGACGTAAATTCCGCAAATTTGTAAACCTGACATCCATATCCGAGCCGGAGGCGGTGGAATACGCATATCAGCATATCAAACCGGCAGATGTCTCCTGCCCGGCCGTAATTTCCGCCGGTGGAGAAACCTTTATGGTTTATGCGCTGGATCGAGCCGGGCGTATATCCAACGTTATCACCGGAAACAAATGTGCCTCAGGCACCGGTGAATTCTTTTTGCAGCAATTGCGGCGCATGAATGTCTCGTTGGATGAGGCCGCCCGGTGGGCGGCAATCGAGGCGCCCCATCACGTTTCCGGACGGTGCTCGGTATTCTGCAAATCCGATTGCACCCACGCCACCAACAAAGGAATTCCAAAATCACAGGTCACCGCTGGATTGTGTAAAATGATGGCCAATAAAATTATGGAACTTCTGAAAAAGGTCGAGAAACGCAATTTGATGGTCACCGGTGGCACGGCTCGCAACCGCATGATGATCGAATACTTGAAACAGGAGATACCGGGGCTGATCGTTCCGGATGAAGCTCCCTATTTCGAGGCTTTGGGCGCCGCCGTATGGGCGCTTGAGCACGAAACAGACCGCTATCCCGGTCTGGAGAACTTATTCTATTCGGAAATATCCGCCTTCGACACATTGCCGCCGTTAAATAATTATGCCGCACAGGTGGAATTTAAAACCATCGAAAAAGGGCAAATGGCTCCCGGCGATGTTTGTATTTTAGGCCTGGATGTCGGTTCCACCACAACCAAAGCGGTCCTGATGCGAACTTCAGATAATGCCATGTTAGCTTCAGTGTACCTGCGCACCGACGGTGACCCGGTCGGTGCCTCCAGGCGCTGTTACGGGTCCATTTTAGAGCAGGTCCGGCGGCAGATGGATCCGGCACAATTATCGATTGTCGGCCTCGGGGTTTGCGGCTCAGGACGTCAGATTGCCGGTTTGCATGCCCTCACCGACGGCGTCATCAACGAAATCATCGCCCACGCCACCGCCGCGATATACTTTGACCCCAAGGTGGACACAATTTTCGAAATCGGCGGGCAGGACGCCAAATACACTTACATCACCAATGCGGTGCCATCCGACTATGCCATGAATGAAGCTTGTTCGGCCGGCACCGGATCTTTCTTAGAAGAATCGGCCTACGAAACCCTCGGGGTTGAAATGGAAAAAATCGCCGATGTGGCCCTGAAAGGGGAGCATCCGCCGAATTTTAATGATCAGTGCGCCGCATTCATATCTTCGGATATCAAAAACGCCATTCATGAGGGGGTCCGGCACCAGGACATTGTTGCCGGGCTGGTCTATTCCATCTGCATGAACTATTCAAATCGCGTAAAAGGCAACCGGCCGGTGGGTGAAAAAGTGTATATGCAGGGCGGTGTTTGCTACAATAAAGCCGTACCGCTGGCAATGGCATCGCTGGTCGGCAAACCCATCGTTGTTCCGCCGGAACCCGGACTTATGGGGGCCTACGGCGTTGCCCTGGAAGTTAAAAATCGCATCGATGCCGGATTGTTGACTGCAGCGGATTTTGATCTGCAAGTCCTGACAAACCGTGAAGTCGCCTATGATAAATCATTTGTATGCAAAGGCGGCAAAGAAAAATGCGACCGGCGCTGTGAAATTGCAATGATAAAGATTGAAGGCAAAAAATATCCGTTCGGCGGTGCCTGCAATCGTTATTATAATTTGCGCCACAACGTAAGCTATGATGTCGCCAGCCTGGACCTCGTCAAACTTCGTCAGAAGCTCATATTTGAAAAATACGGCGCCAGCTCCCCGGTAAAAATGGGGGTAAAACAACGGGGGACGATCGGTTTCAACAGAAGCTTTTTGACGAACACCTATTATCCGCTGTATTCCAACTTTTTCGCTGAACTGGGTTACGAGATCGTTTTACCCGCAGAACCTTCCCAGGAAGGCATTGAGCAACGCAACGCCCCGTTTTGTTATCCGGCCGAATTGGCCCACGGCTTTTTTTATTCGCTGCTCGAATCCGGCAACCCCCTCGATTACATCTTCCTGCCGCATTTCAGAGCGGTGCCCGGTGATAACACCTCCGATGCGCATTCCCAATCCCAGGTTTGCCCGCTGGTACAGGGCGAAACGTTTTATCTGCAAACCACGTTCCGTAACCGACTGGACCGGCTTGCACAAACCGGCACCAGGCTGTTAAGCCCACTGATCGATCTATCCCGCGGATTAGAGGATGCCAGAGCACCACTGATACAAGCGGCCGTTCAAATGGGATTGAAGCGCAAAACAGCCGAGGCTGCCTTTGCAAAAGCCTTGCGCAAACAAAACGATTGTATGGCGGAAATGAAAGTGATCGGCCAAAAGGCCCTGGCGCAGCTGGAAGCTGATCCTGATAAATTTGCAGTGGTTATTTTCTCCCGACCCTACAACGGGTATGCGGATGAAGCCCACATGGGTATCCCCCATAAATTTGCATCGCGCGGTATTCTGGTGATGCCGCTGGATTTTCTCAAATTTGATAAAGAGCGTTCCAAGCGCCATATGTACTGGGGAATGGGCAAAATAATGATGAAGGCCGGTCGGCTCGTCGAACGCCACCCCCAGCTGTTCGGCACCTATATAACCAACTTTTCCTGCGGGCCGGATTCATTTGTCGTCGGGTATTTCAGAGAGATTATGGGTCGCAAACCCTCTTTAACGCTGGAACTCGACAGCCATACGGCCGATGCCGGGCTGGAGACCCGTGTCGAAGCTTTTTTGGATATCGTGCAAGCCTACCGCCAGCTGGTCGCTCAGAAAAAAATTATTCAGCCCGATAAATTCTTTCGACCGGCTCAGATCGCCAACGTAAACGGAACGGCAAAAGTGCTGACCTCATCCGGTGAAGCACTGCCGATGGCCGATCCGCGGGTAACCGTGCTGCTGCCCTCCATGGGGAAATTGACTTCCGAGGCCTTTGCGGCTGTTTTGAAAGGATCGGGATTTTATGCCAAAGCCCATCGGCCCTCTGACGAGGCGGTGTTAAAGCTGGGACGCGCCAACACATCCTGCAAAGAATGTCTGCCGCTGATTCTAACGACCGGAACACTTCTCAATTACGTCAATAACGGTAGAAGGGATGGCGAGGTTGTCGTCTATTTTTTTGCCACCGGCTCCGGACCGTGTCGCTTCGGGCAATATTATATTTTTATGGAGGATCTCATCAAACGCCTTGAAATTCCGGATGTCGCCCTGTTTACGCTGTCTTCCGAGGACGGCTATGTGGGAATGGAAAAAGATTTTGACACCCGGGCCTGGTGGGCCGTGGTTGCTGCCGACGTCATGGAAGATATCCGATCGATGCTTTTAGTCAATGCGGTGGACACCGAAAAAGCCTTGGGAACATTTGAAACGGAGTGGCAGGCGATATTAGCAGCGCTGGAAAAAGGCGGATTTTCGGCGCTTGAAAAACAATTAATGCGCACCGCCGGCCATCTGCGAAAAACTCCCATGAAGCAGCCGGTTGAAACGGTTCCGACCATCACCCTGTCGGGCGAAATATTTGTGCGCCGGGATGCGCTCTCCCGTCAAAATATCACCGAGCGTCTGGCTGAAAAAGGATTCGCCACGGCATGCTCACCGGTTGCAGAATGGGTCTTGTACTGCAACTACATGGTGGATCAAGGGCTGAGCCCCGAGTCCATGAGCCTGCTGGAAAAATTAAAATTTAAAATTCGCGGCAAATTCCAGGCGCGCTATGAAAAGCGAATCAAATCCATTCTTTCCGGATCCGGGCTGGTGCACGCTGAGCCCATCGACATTGATACCTTTGTCAACAATGCGTCAAGCTACATTTCAAAAGATCTTCCGGGGGAAGCGGTTTTAACCGTCGGAGGCTCCCTGGCGGAAATCGTATCCCTTTCTTGCGGTGTCATTGCCATTGGTCCGTTTGGCTGCATGCCCAACCGATTGTCGGAAGCCATTTTAAACGAAACCATGACCCGCCAGGGGAAGCTGGCCACCGAACCGAAAAACGATCAACTCAAGGCCGTTCTGACCGATATCGAGGACCTTCCATTTCTGGCAATCGAAAGCGATGGCTCTCCTTTTCCCCAAGTCATCGATGCCAAGCTGGAAACGTTTTGCTTGCGGGCTGAACGGCTGCATAAACGCTTGATGGAATACTCGAAAAAATCCAACCCCCATTAGATGACAATCGCACAGGGACCGCTATTGAGTGCATGAATAAAATTCAAAATCCCACACAATTTGGGTCATTGAAACATTGTGATTTGGAGCTTATTTGGAATTTGGTACTTGAAATTTGGGATTTAAACGTATTGACTTTTGAAACAAAAATTTTATGCAATCAACCCATGTTTTATAAATTGCCTGGGGGACACCACCTGGGAGCGGCGGCCCAGGCCGTAATCGTCGTGTGCCTGATATTAAACCCTGTTTCGCCCGGAAGATGTGAAACCATGTCACCGGCAAGCCCTTCAAACTCCATCCTTTTGCCCGAACCGCGTTACACTGGAGATGTATCGGTCGAACAGGCGTTGCGGCAGAGACGCTCTGTGCGCTCATATAAAGATGACCCGTTGGACCTTGCCGAGGTTTCCCAGATCTTGTGGTCTGCCCAGGGCATTACAAATTCGAGAGGATTTCGCACGGCCCCATCAGCCGGGGCCCTTTATCCGTTGGAGTTATATGTTATTGCCGGGAACGTTAAAAACCTTCCGGCCGCTATTTATAAATACACGCCGCGCGATCATACATTGCTTGAAATCGTCTCAGGAGACAGACGATCCCATCTCAGCCGCGCTGCCCTGCGCCAAGGCGCCATCAGAAAAGCGCCTGCGGTTATATTGTTCTGCGCTGTATATGAGCGTACGACGGGGAAGTACGGTCAAAGGGGAATTCGTTATGTTCATATGGAGGTCGGACATGCGGCCCAAAACGCATGTTTGCAGGCAATAGCACTGGGCCTTCATACGGCAGTGATCGGCGCCTTTCGTGACGCAGAGGTGAAATCGATTGCCAATTTGCCCGCCAATGAGCAGCCGCTGTATTTTGTGCCGATCGGGCGGCAGTAAAAACCATAATATCAGAGCAGCACTCCCTTGCTACTTTTCTGTTTTCGTATTAAGTCTTAGTTCAAGTCAGCTGTATTCGGTTTCAGTGTTCAGGTGTCAGGTGTCAGGAATTCGAATACTAACACCTGACACCTGACACCTTTCTGGTACAAGAACCTGAAACCGGCTTGCACCGAACACGGGGCCATCGGTATGGAATCTGATAGGAAAGCCATTTGGGGCTGGGCGCTATACGACTGGGCGAATTCTGCTTTTGCCACCACGGTGATGGCAGGATTTTTCCCGATTTTCTTTAAACAGTTCTGGAGCGTCGGTGCGGATGTGAACGTCAGTACCGCCCAGCTGGGATTTGGCAATTCCATCTCCAGTTTAATGGTGGCCATCATGGCTCCTATTCTGGGTGCGATTGCCGATAAAGGATCGGCCAAAAAAAAATTTCTGATTTTTTTTGCCTATCTGGGTGTTCTGATGACCGCAGCCTTGTTCCTGGTTCAAGAGGGGCAATGGGTCTGGGCCATATTTGTCTATGCGATGGGCATCATCGGGTTTTCCGGTGCCAATGTCTTTTATGATTCCCTGCTGCCCGGTATCGTCGGCGAGGAAAAAATCGACTACGTCTCCGGTCTGGGCTTTTCCATGGGTTATCTCGGCGGCGGCTTGCTGTTTCTGATCAATGTGCTCATGACGTTGATGCCGCAAAAATTCGGGTTGCCCGACGCCGCAGCCGCCGTTCGGGTATCATTTCTGTCCGTGGCGCTGTGGTGGGGCCTGTTTACCTTTTTTACCATATTCTGGGTACCGGAAAAAAAGGGTGCCGCGGTCGATAACAACAGTGAAAGTATTGTCGTCGCCGGTTTCCGGCAATTCGCCGGAACATTCAAAAAGATTCGTCACCTCAAAGTCGTTTTTCTCTTTCTGCTGGCATATTGGTTTTATATCGATGGGGTCGACACCATTATCCGAATGGCGGTGGATTACGGCCTTTCGCTCGGATTTGAATCAACCGATTTAATTGTGGCGCTTTTAATCGTTCAATTTGTCGGGTTCCCTGCTGCACTGATCTTCGGCAAATTGGGGGAGCGC
>JBFFCW010000023.1:0-19517 GCA_041559695.1 Desulfobacterales bacterium | reverse complement strand
TTTGGTGCCGTGGCAGTAATAACAGGCTTCGGCTTTGATGGCATCGTTGGCCGGCGCCAATTTTAATTCTCCGTTTTGGTATATCGTCGCTGCCAGAATGCTGTGCTCAAATTTTTGATGCAGTTTATTACCGGTTAAATTTCCATAGGCATTGGCCATGATATTTTTGGCATATTGCGTTCTTTCCGTCACATGACACGTTTGGCAATCATCGGGGCTGACCACCACGTGGATGTCATAGCCGTTGTGATCAAACGTATCCGCATGCGCCTTGGGTCTCAGGGTATGGCATTCTGCGCATCCCACCACAACGTTTTGCAGGTTTTCGGGAACCGATGTGCTCGAAACTTTGCGGGCGTTACCTTCTACGGCCATGGCTTTTTGGGGGGTAATCATGGCGTGACGGCTGTTTTGCCAGTCCTCTACAAGACCCGGATGAATTGAAGCATGGCAATCGATACATTCACCCGTGGCCTCGCTGATCGCCGCCTCTGCGGCCAGGGAGGTTTCCGCTGTAAGAAATCCAATCAAAATCGAAATCATCACGGTCCCAATTTTCATGTTCGGCCCCCTAAAAAAGCGTTGGAATCGAATTTCTTTTAGCGTATTGGTTCCGTTTGCACAATTAAAATTTTATAAAACTGTGCCATTCTACGGATTACAAATTCTTTATATCATCCGGATAATAGCGTTTTTAGGCTTATTTAGAGATTTTAGTGGGCAACGCGCAACTGCTGTGAAGTTTGGGTGTGAAGCGTTCAGGGGGATGGGATATTTTTTTGCCGGTAAGTCTGGCGATTGATTTAAGCATTCCTGAAAAAACCCATTGATGAAAGGGATAAAGTACGTACCAGTAAACAATCCCGGTCAACCCTTTTGGCAGGAATCGCGAGATCATCTTCAACTCGGACCGGTTAGAACCTAAAGATGTAATTTCAAACTCCAGCAGTGCGTCTCCGGGTGTTTTCATCTCGGAAAGAAGCATCAGGCGATACGGCGGTTCGACTTCCAGAACCCGCCAGAAATCGACGGCGTCCCCGACCGACAAACCGGATGAATTGGATCGACCGCGCCCAAGACCCGGTCCGCCGGCAATTCGATCAATCCAGCCGCGCAGTCGCCAGAGCGGTTGCGCGAAAAAATAACCGTTAAGACCGCCGATTTTGCCAATCGGATCCCACACTTCCTCAACCGTTGCATCAATTTTTATGCGATAACCGCACCTCATCAGCGTCCCGCCGGCCCAGTCTGCGTCACCGCAATGGGCCCACTCCGGTGTCAGGACCTCGCCGGCGTCCGCCCAGCAGGTATCCACCTGCTCCTGTTTGATGCGCTCCAGCGCCAGGCGAATGGCTTCGCGGCAACTTAAAAGCGTCTGGGGAATAATCGCCTGAATCCGGCTTTCGGTGCAAACCGCCGCGCTGGTCAACCCTTCCGTCAACGGCAGGGCAATTGAAGCCGGTACCGGGCTGATCAAATGAATCCAGTAAGCGCTGAGGGTCGGTGTAAGAACCGGCACCGGAATGATCCAGCGTTTGGGCAGATGCGCCTCCTCGGCGTAGATATCCAGAAGTTCGCGGTAGGTCAGCACATCCGGGCCGCCGATATCAAGGGTTTCGCCGATGGTTTCATCGTGATCGAGGCATCCGACAAGGTAATGAATGACATTGCGGATGGCAATCGGCTGATTGCGGGAAAACACCCAGCGCGGGGTCGTCATAACGGGCAGATGCTCCACCAGGTACCGTAGGATTTCAAATGAAGCGCTGCCGGATCCCAGGATCATGGGGGCCCGCAAATCGGTGGTGGGCACCGGCCCGGATTGAAGGATGCCGGCCACCTCGATACGGGATTGCAAATGTTTGCTCAAGCGGGTGTCTTTCGCTTCGGCCAGACCGCCCAGATAAATCATCCGTTCCAGACCTGCCGAGGCTGCCGCGGCAACCATGTTGCGGGCGGCACGGCGATCGGCTTCGGCGAACTTTTCTTTCTGGGCGATCATCGAATGCACCAGGTAATAGGCTGCCCGGCACCCCCTGCACGCTTGTTCGAGCGAGCGCCGATCGAGGACATCACCTTGAACCAATTCAACCTGCGGATGCCGGGCCCAGGGACGGCATCCGAGTTTGTCCAATGACCGGCCCATGGCCCTCACCCGATATCCGGACTCGAGCAGCGCCGGAATCAGACGCCCGCCGACATAACCCGTCGCACCGGTAACGAGGATGGGTTGGGAATTCATCTCTTTGCCCTTTCATATCCAGAAACGGTGTAATTTAGATTCGTACAACCTAAACATCCGGAGTGATGGAGTGTTGGCGTAATGGAAAAAATTCGCGGCCCTGCTGCCATCTTTATACCATTACTCCATTTCTCCGGTACGCCATTCCGCCATGGTAAATTAGACGTGCGTTCTTAACTTTAATTCAACCGGATGCGGATTCAGATAAGCCTGCAATTTCAGATACGGCTGATCGTATTTGCGCACAAAATGGTTGATTAAGGTGAGCGGCACCACCAGTGGAACAAACTCCTGGCGGTAGCGGCCAAATACATCGAGCAGTTCCTGCTTTTCATCCTTGGAAAGCTGTTTTTTAAAATATCCCATCAAATGCTGCAGCACATTCAGATTTTTTTTGGGTGTCGCCTTGAGCGCTAGCGCTTCCATCAACGCTGTCTCGTACTGGTCATACAATTCTTTCATCGGCATCTGCTTGCCTTCCGCCACCAGTTTGCCCATCACTTTATAATGCTTGGGACTGTGTGAAAGAATTAAAAGCTTGTTGCGGGTATGAAAATCAACCAGGTTGCCCATATTCCTGCCATTATCAACCGTCTGCCGCCAGCGTCGCAGGGCAAAGATGCGCTCGACAAAATTTTCTCTGATGTTGGGGTCATGCAGCCGCCCATCGTCTTCTGCGGGAATCAGCGGGAAATGCGCCATAAATTCCCGGGCAAACATGCCCACCCCTTTTTTGACCGGCATCCCCTTTTCGGTGTAGACCTTTACGCGTATCATGCCGCTGCTGGGAGAGTCGCTTTTGAAAATAAAGCCGTGCAGATCCTCTTTTTCCAGTTCTTTGACCCGCTTGCGCGCCCAGCGCAGCATCTGATCCGTTTGATCCGTCTTGGTCTTAAACGTAATCAGACGCGGCTTTTGCGGATCCCCGACAAGGCGCATCGATTCCCGGGGAACGCCGAAGCCGGCTTCAACCTCGGGGCATACCGGAACATAATCCACAAATTGGCCTAACGTGCGGGTCAAATAGCGATCCATTTTGTGACCGCTATTCCAGCGTACCGCATTGCCCAGCAGACAGGAGCTTATGCCCAACCGAACTCGCTCTTCCATAAGGCGCCTCCGTTGATGTTTTTTTTATAATAGGGGTATGTATTTTGATAATTTTATTTCTCTGAACCGCATAAGTATGGTACGTATGAAGATCGATCTAGACCTCGTTTTTCAATAGGATTCGCGCATGCTCGCTGAAATGAAAGCCCTTGCCAGAGAAAAGCGTATCTGCGTGCTGGCCACCGTCGCCGGCCGAAAACCGCATTGCTCGCTGATGGCGTATGTGACCGATGAAAATTGTACAGAAATGTACCTGGTGACACACAGAAATACAAACAAATATAAAAATTTGCTGGAAAATCCATCTGTCAGCCTGCTGATCGATACCCGCGAGATATCGCCCCGCTCCAAAGCAAAAGCGCTTACCGTAGCGGGTGTGTGCGCTGCAATCGAAAATGAGGAAAAACGGGATAAGGTTCGGGCTGAACTTGTGGCCGTTCACCCTCACTTAACCGAATTCATCAATCATTCCGAGGCTGAAATTTTGTGTGTTCAGATTCATTCTTTTCTTCTGCTGAATGGATTGCAAGAGGCCCATTTCCAATCGGTTTAGCGCCCGCATCAAAGATCGGAAGAACCGATCGTGACAATTCCCAGATACCCATCGACCGTAACTTCATCTCCATTCTGAATAAGCGATGTGACATCGGGAATCCCGGTTACGCATGGTAATCCGTATTCTCTGGCAATGATGGCACCGTGGATTAGCATGCCGCCCCGGCGTTCCACGACACCGGCTGCCAGGGGCACCACAAAGGTCATGTTCGGATCCACCGCATCACAGATCAGAATTTCACCATGTTTAAATTCGGCCAGATCGGTCGTCTGCTGTATCACCCGGGCAGGGCCTTTGGCCAACCCCGGCCCGGCAGGCTGACCGACCAGCTGCCTGGCTTGAATCACAAAACCGCCGTCGGTTTTTTTATTGTATGGGGGTTGAAACGGAGCTCGATGGTCTGAGTTCTCAACAACCCGGATCAGTTCAGCGGCAATTTGTTTGCCCGACCGTCGATGATGGTAAGCATCAATCCGTCGTCTGGCCTCGCGCACAGCAGCCAGCAAATGTGCCTCTATCCTACCCAGGTATATATTGTCATCATCCCGCAGCTGGTAACTGCTGCGGGCAAGATCCAGAAGTTCAACGGCCTTTTTTTTCTGTTCACCTTCAAACGAACTCAAGAATTTTTCCTGCAGCGCGTCTTTATCCTTTGATGGTTTCCGATCGCTTTCGGGTGGCGGGTGGGCGGCCATCTCGAGCAAAATCTTAAAAAGGGAATCCGACTCCTGTTCACATTGCGTTCCGCCGGTAACCGCACAGGTGAGATCGCCAAATTTTTCAACAAATCGATCGACCGCTTCTAAAAACTGCGGATCAAGATTCTCAGTTTGGCCCGCGCTTAACGTTTTTGCCAGAGATGGATGGTTGCGGATCCGATTCGCCAGATCCCCTAACATCTGATTTCTTTCCAAGCTCGCCATCTCGCTGCGCGTCAGTAAATCAACAAATTCATACGGGTCTTCGGGGTGCACGGCATCATTGTATATCTGCCCGAACAGGCGAACACCATGCGCATAGGGTATAAATTCTTCCCAGTAGATGTTGGTCCACTTTTGATTGATCTCCCAGCGATGATTAATTTCTGCGGCCAGGTCCCGATCCGATAGTTCCGTGACTTCCTGCCGGGCCAGTTGGTCCGCTGCGCTGATCATGGCCGGTATCAACTCATTTTCGATTTTTTGCCGGAGTAATTTTAGATTCTCAAAGCTGCGATGCAGGCTCAGGTACCAGCTGCGGTTGTCCTCATTTTTTTGATTCGACAGGGTGGTTATGGGGCGGGATTGAAGCACAACCAAATCGCTTTTGCGAAAGGTCCATTCCACATCCTGCGGGGATTTAAAATAATTTTCAGCCGCGAGTGCCAGCTCAAAAACATGACGGACCTCACCGGCATCCAGCGGCGGCCGATTTGTCAATTTATCCGGCAAGGCGTCTAGTCGAACACCGGATTCTCCGGTGATAATCCAATACTTGCGCTCAGCCGGTGTGTGGGAAATGATCGTCTTCTCCCGGCGGTCAAGTACCCATCGATCGGGTTCAACAGCGCCATCTACCAGGCCCTGGTTCAAACCATAGACGGATTCAATGACACCCTGGGATGCATTATTGGGGCTTTTTGAAAAAGCAACGCCCGATTTATCGCCAACGACAATTTCCTGAATCACAACCGCCATGGCGCTTTTTTTTACATCCAGGCCGATCTCCTGGCGATAAAGCAGCGCTGCATCCGACCACAGCGATGCCCAGACCTTGGAAATGTGTTCCAGAATGGCATCGGTGCCCCGGATATTCACATATGATTCATGCAGACCGGCAAATGAGGATGCGGCATCATCTTCTTCGGGTGACGATGAACGAACAACGACGGCTTTACCTTTGAATGCGGCGTGAATGGCTTCTTTTAGTTCGGCGGATATTTCTTGCGGAATTGATTTTCGAAGAAACATATTTCGAATGCGGGTGGCACAATCCCAAATTTCTTCCCAGCGCATGTCCTTGAAAGCTTTGCGATTGAGTTCCAGCATAATACGCTCGCGCAAACCGGTGCGGGAAATATATTCTTGATACGTCTCGCTGGTGACACAAAGGGTTTTAGAAACCGCAAAACCCCCTTTGGCCAGCAATGCCAGCGCATAACCTTTTCCGCCGACCCGGCTTCGATCCGCTTGTTTTATATTTTCAGCTGATACGATCCAGTTCATCGTTCTAAATGAAGCTCCATCACCTTCTGAAAATTTTGAACCATGTAATACGATTGGGTCGTAACTTCTATTACCGCACAGGACGGTGAATAAACAAAGTCTTCCAAAAACGGATGTTTGGCCAGATATCGTGTCAGGACCTTGTCTCTTTCAAGATCCTTAATTTCTTCGGCAGTTCCGGTTACCGTAATGGAAACGGCATCATGAAAATCAGCTTCTGCGTTGGTACTGCTGTTGATCAGGACGGCCACCCGTGGATCCTTCTTCAAATTCGCGAATTTACGGGTCGTCCTGGCGGTCACGAAAAAAATAGAGCGCAAATCATCGCTGGCAACAAATGCCACAAGGCTGGCATAGGGTTGCCCGTCCGATTGAGTGGAGACAACCGCCAATTTCTGTGAACTGCAAAGTTCCTTCAGGCGACTTCGTATTTCCCGGGTCGGTTCCATTTATTTCCTCGTTAAATTGAATTCATTTTGCAAAACAACAAGGAGGCTCTGTGGTTGATCAATTCGCGGCACCGACGAGGGGCAGTTCCTTGTCCAGTTTGAAGAACACCAAAAATTTTGCTTCGGCTTTAGTGTTTGGATACTGCCGGCGGCGCAAGGAATATAAAAGCTCGCTATCCTGTTCTTCACGTACTTTGGACAGGAATAACCGCTTACCCTTATAGCCGGGCCCATCTTCGATAAACAGGAAGGTGGCATGGGCGTTGGACTGAAGGTTGTGGTGTGTCAGGCGATCTCGCATAATGAACGCCAGGGTTTCATCTTCCATAAAGTGGGGCCTGGCATAAATCGCTGCATCGACCCTACCGTCTCCGTCCGCTGTGGCCATCACGCCCACACCCTTTGTACTTTCGAAATAGTCTTTGAGTTCCATTATGGTCTCCTCTGGTAGGAATGATATATATCTTAGCTTAAAACCGCTATCGACGTTGCCAAAAAATTACTTTTCGAATACGAGTATATAACAATATAATGCATCTTGCCGGAAAGAAAAGACCCAAAACGCGGAGGGATTAGTGGAGATCGTGCGAAATCTATGGCAGGTGGGCGGCGGCGATTTAACCGCACCTGAGGATGCGGCGATTTATCTGGTTAGATCTGGTGACCAGGCCGCTTTGATTGATGCAGGCTGTGGCAACGGTCATGTGCGGCTGGTTGAAAACATTTCCTCAGTTTTAGCGGTAGACGTTACGATCACCTATCTATTTCTTACCCACTGCCATTATGATCATGTCGGCGGTGCAGCGGCACTAAAGGAACAGTACGGCTGTAAAATTGTCGCACACCAGTTGGATGCCGCATATCTTGAAGCCGGAGACAGTGGTGTGACGGCCGCTTCCTGGTATGGGACAAAAATGAAGCCGTTAATCATTGACCAAAAAATTGAAGGTCACAAGAAAATCTTCAACATCGGCAAGCAAGCGGTTTTCGCATACCATTGCCCGGGGCATTCTCCCGGTTCGCTGGTCTATCTGGTAAAACTTGAAAATCAAAAATTATTATTCGGTCAGGATGTGCATGGCCCCCTGGATCCATCTCTTTTGTCAGACCGCGAAGATTATATCCGCAGCTTAAAATTTATGATGGGGCTTAAAGCCGACATCCTGTGCGAGGGGCACTTCGGCATTTATAAAGGCCGTCATCATATCAACAAATTTATCCAATCATTTTTGTAATGATCTGGTCTGTGTCGAAGTCGGGGCGCCCCGGCAAATCGATCCTGTAACAAACAGTTTTACGGCCGATTCGTCAAGTATACACCGGCAGACACCAGCAGGGTCCCGACCAACAGGGATAGGGTCAGCGGTTCATCTAAGATCAGAAAAGCCAGCAGGATGGCACTGATGGGCACAAAGTTGATGAACAGTCCGGCCCGGGTTGGCCCGATTTGGTTGATCCCTTCATAGAACCAGACAAATCCGAGCACCGTGCCGAAAAAACCCAGGTAAAAAATATTCCACCAATCGGAGGCCGAATAATAAATACAGCCTGCCATTCCCTCTCTTAAGGCCGGCGCAAAGAGTAAAATGGTGCCGGTAATCGAACTGTAGGTTACTGATGACAAGGGCGAAAGATCGGCCATAACTGCTTTTCCAACCAAAGAAAAAATAACCCAGCTGAGCACGCACAGAAATATATAGAATTCACCCAGCCCCAGATTACCCTGTAGAACTTCAAGTAGATTGCCTCTCGATATGACAATAATGGCCCCGGATACGGATATAAAGATTCCGGTAATTTTTAGCGAATTTAGTTTTTCTTTAAAAAACACCGCTGAAAAAAGAGCGATGCAGACGGGGTTGTTGGCAATGATGATGGCAGCACGACTGGCTTCGATAAGCTTCAGGCCTTTGAAAAAAAACAAATTGTAGCAAAACACACCGGTCAATCCGAGAAGCAAGACCGGTAGGATTTGTCTTTTGTTTAAAACTGTAAATTTGCCTTCGGCCTTCCAGGTTAAGAAACCGAGGAACAGGGAGGCAATCGCGAATCTGAAAAACGCCGCAGAAAAAGGGCCGACATTTTGCGCCAGGCTGCGCCCGGCCACAAATGTCCCGCCCCAGAAAATTGCGGTCAGCAACAATTTTAAATATACGAGCATCTCGGCATACGATTCCAGAGTGAGCGAAAATGAGCTGATTAAATTTGTCGGGTAGGTGTGCCAGGGAAAGCTTCACATACAAAACACGAAATTATAGAAGTGGCTTCAAGGCCTCAGATCAGGTTCAAGGGATCGGCGCAGGCCGATCGAAAAAGTCGCTGTTCCCAGCATACACGGGTATGTGAGCATTGGTCGGAGGCCTGTGCTGCACTCTAATCCAAAAAATCGGGTGCGAATCCTGCCTGCGGGGCAACGCAACCATTGGGCCTTGGATGGGGTTTTGAAGTCACTTCTAAACACTACTTTTCATTATTTTCATTTTTCACCAGGCAATCAATGATTTGCCGGATGGCTTCATCGGCTTCACCGGCCGATAACCGCGTTGAGCCCGCCCCCCGGTGACCGCCGCCGTCTAACTGGGTGAGCATCAAACCAACATTTACGTTGCATTTGGGGTTAAAAATACTGTGCCCCACATTCACGACCACCACATCATTACTGGGGTCCTCGTAGCGAATCCTCACATTGACAGCCGATTCGGGGAACAATGAGTAAACCAGAAATCGGTTCCCGCCCGGGGGGTTATCAAAAGGTCGGAAGTCCGTGATGGACACATGCTGATTTAGCCGTGTATGTTCTCGTAAAAAATCCACATAGCGGTCATTTTGGGAGACCACATTTTGACAGTGCTGCTTTACCTCGGCGTTTTCCAGGACTTGATGAATATCATTTTCACTGAAAAGCTCGACCAGCCTGTTCCAGTATGGTTCGTTGGGTTGTCCCTCGTTTGATATCGTCAACGATAAGAGCACGTATGGATATTTTTCCGGATGAAGAACTTCGTCCAGGGTTAAGTTGGCCGAATCAATCTTGTCGGCAGCCTGTACCAGTTCGCTGTAATCCCGCTGGAAACGGCTTTGGTAGTATTGAAAAATGATCCCCGCAGCTGACGGTGCAATTCGAAAAGCCCCTTTAAATGGTTGGTCGATTTGATTGGTGTAGTGATGATCAAACCATAATGCACACCCCTGGCTGTATGGCAAATTGGCGACAATGTCCTCGTTTTGAATGTTGACCAGGCCTTTTTGCACATGGTTGGGTTCAACCCAGACGACAGGCGCTTTAATATCCAGCGCCTCATAAAGCAGAACCGCACAAACGATACCGTCAAAATCCGGTCGCGTAACAATACGCATTGAATTACTCCACCGTAGATTTTACCTAAAATGAGCGTTTCAGATTTTAAAATTGGTCAGGAAAATTTTATTGATGTTTTAAGACGCTTATCTTAACCTAAGTTGGGCGTTTCAAATTAAAACTATAGCCATAAAGTTCTCAAATTACAAGGAGGATCAAAGCCATGGCACTTTATCTCATTCAACATGGTAAAAGCCTTTCAAAGGACCAGGATCCGGATCAGGGGCTGTCTGCGGAAGGAATTGCAGAAACCGAACGAATTGCCAGGCAGGCTAAAGGCGATGGTGTCGCCGTTTCTCAAATAAGACATAGCGCCAAAACCAGAGCCCGTCAGACTGCTGAAATATTTGCCGGGGCGTTGAGCCCGAAACAGGGCATCCGGGAAGTCAGCGGGATAAAGCCGTTAGACGATGCGGCCGCGTATGCTGCCAATATCGATCCGGCTGAGAATATTATGCTTGTCGGCCACCTGCCGTTTATGGAACGCATGGCGGCTTTTCTGATAACGGGATCGCTCGACAAACCGGTCTTTAAATTTCAAAACAGCGGAATCGTGTGCCTGGATAAAGATACCGAGACGCAGACATGGGTTATCCAGTGGGCCCTTATGCCCAAAATCGGATAATTTTGGAGGAGAAAAATGAATTTTGAATGTATCCTTTATGACAAAGAACAGAGCGTGGCGACGATTAAATTGAACCGCCCCGAGGTCTTGAATGCCATGAACAAGCAGCTTTGGCTCGATCTTAAGGCTGCTTTGGAAGATGCCGGGAACGACTCGCTGGTAAAAGCGTTGATCATCACCGGTGAGGGCCGCGCCTTTTCAACCGGAGCCGATTTAAAAGAATCGAAAACCAGAACCCTGGAAGAATATCGCGATTACCTGGTTGAACTGCAGGAAACCTCCAGGAAGATCATCCGTTTCGAAAAACCGACCATCGCCGCCATTAATGGATATGCCTTGGGTTCCGGCTATGAATTAGCGCTGGCCTGTGATATTCGCATCGTCGCCGAAGAGGCCCAAATCGGGTCTCCTGAAGCCATGGTCACATCTTCGATAACGGGCGGCGCCTTTCGGTTGATTCAAAGCCTAATTGGTCCCGGCAAAGCCAAAGAACTTCTCTTTACCGGTACGTACATCGACGGTAAAGAAGCCGAGCGCATCGGTTTGGTCAACAAATCCGTTCCGCTCAAGCAATTGAAATCAGCCGCGCGGGAAATGGCCGAAAAGATTGTCGCCAGTTCAGCCATCTCACTCAAAATGATCAAAAAAGGTTTACAGATGGCCCAGAGTGGGGTAAGTCTCGACGCCCTGATGGATTTCGAAATCGAAGCCTGTCTGACCTGCGTGTCCACCAAGGAGCGTCAGGAATCGCTAAAGGCGTTTGCGGAACGCAAGAAGAAATAGATTTCGGTATTGGGTATCCGGTATTGGGTATTGGTATATTTGACTTCAATATATCGCTACTTAATGCAAACACCCCTTATCCAATACCGAATACCTGATACCCAATACCCACTCGTATAGGAGACTCAATGTCCTTAGAACGCATTTTAAACGCCGAATCGGTTGCCATCATCGGCGCCTCCAAAAATGAAACCAAACGCGGCTACCAGACGATCCGGACCCTGTTGGAAGAAAAATACGAGGGCAGAATCTATCCGGTCAATCCCAAAGAAAAAAGTATCCTGGGATTTAAATGCTACCCGAGCGTAAGGGATATTTCAGAACCGGTCGATGTCGCCCTGGTCGCTACCCCGGCAAAAACGCTGCCGTCGGTGCTGGAGGATTGCGGCAAAAAAGGCGTAAAAGGGGCGGTCGTGCTGGCCGGCGGGTTCGGTGAAATCGGATCGGAAGGCCGCCGGCTGGAAGATGACATGGTGGCGGTGGCCCAAAAATATCATATCCGGCTGATCGGCCCCAACACTTCCGGCATGCTCAATCTCAAAGACAATCTGAACCTGGTGGGTTTAAAGGATGCGCCCCGGGGGGATATCGCCCTGCTTACTCAGAGCGGCAACATGGCCCTGACGTTGATTACCGAAGCGAAAATCAAAAGCCGCAAAGGATTTTCTTATTATGTCGGCGTCGGCAATGAGGCCGATATAAAGTTTCACGAATATCTGGAATTTTTCCGGCAGGATCCGGACACCCGGGCTATTTTGATGTATGTGGAAGGCATGCGCAACGGCCGTGAATTTTTGCAGCAGGCCCAAAAAACGACCCTGGAAAAGCCCATCATCCTGCTCAAAAGCGGGCGCTCGGCCACCGGTAAGCGATCGGCCGGTTCTCACACCGGCGCCCTGGCCGGCATATCCGAGGTCGCAAAAGGTGCTTTTCAACGCGCCGGTATTGTGGTGATTGAAAAATCCGATGAACTTTTCCCGGCAGCCGAAAGCCTTTCAAGCCTTCCGCCCATTAAAAACAATAAGGTTGCCATCCTGGCGGACGGCGGCGGTCATGCCACCATCGCGGCTGATATTTTAACCGACCTTGGAATCGAGCTGCCCGTGTTGAGTGAAAAAACCCAAGCCCGACTCAAAGAGATCCTGCCGGACGCAGCCTCGGTGCCAAACCCGGTGGATGTGGCCGGCGGCACCGATGCGGATCCGTCTGTCTTTGCCGATTGCGCTGAAATCATTCTCAAAGACCCGAATGTCGGTGGCCTTTTAATCGTCGGACTTTTCGGTGGTTACGGGATTCGCTTTGCAGAAAGCCTGGCCTTAATGGAAGAGGATGCCGCCCATCGAATGGGCAAGCTAATCAAAAAACGCAGTAAACCGATTGTGCTTCACAGCCTTTACAACCAGGAAAAACCGCACGCCCTGAATCTTTTGCGGTATTACAATATCCCGGTTTATGATTCACTGGATGTATCGGCAAAATGTATGGCCGTCCTGGCCGAGTACGGCGGTTATCTGACCCGCTACCACGGCAAGACTACCTTTGAAATGAATTGGAAAGCCAAAGCCAAGCCTGAAGGGGATAAGATCATAAAAAAGGCCCTGCAAGAAGGTCGCCCTGCGCTGCTCGAATACGAAGCCAAGAAACTGTTTGAAATTCACGGGGCCCCCGTGCCAAAAGATTGTTTGGTGCAGAGCGCAGATGAAGCCGTTCGATGCGCCCTTGATCTGGATACAGATGTGGCTTTGAAAATTGTTTCACCTCATATTTTACATAAAAGCGATGCCGGGGGCGTACGCATTAAACTCGGCTCTGAAAACGACATCCGCTCCGCCTACCGCGAAATTATGAAAAACAGCAAAACGTATGACGCCAAAGCCGACATCAGGGGCGTTCTGGTCTCCCCGATGGCCGATGAAGGCGTTGAAGTTATTATCGGAACCAAAGTCGACGATCAGTTCGGGCCGGTGATCATGTATGGCCTTGGCGGTATCATGGTTGAACTCTTACAGGATGTGGCCTTTCGGGTACTGCCGATTTCACCGACAGAAGCCCGCAAAATGGTCGCGGAGACCAAATCCTATCCGATATTAGACGGCGCCCGGGGCACACCCGAGCTGGATAAAAAGGCCCTGCGGCGGTTACTGGTCCTCTGCTCGGATATTGTCTCATCGTATCCACAGATTGAGGAGATGGATTTGAATCCGGTGATTGTCCATGAAAAGGGGGTCAGCGTCGTAGACGCGCGCATTATTCTAAAATCAAAGGGCAGTTCTACTTGATTACGGATTGAAAATATTGGAAGCCAATTGTATGACCGGCCAAGCTGTGGTTAATTCCAAAATCCGAAATCAAAGATCCTAATTGTAATTGCTCCAATACGACAAATCTTAAACACAGGAGAAAAAGTCGATGAATGAAAAAATCGCTACCCCAAACGCCCCGCAGGCCATTGGCCCCTATTCCCAGGCAATTCGATTGGGTGATTTTCTCTTTGTTTCCGGTCAAATTGCCATTGATCCGCAGACGGCAGACATCATTGAGGGAGACATTGAGGCGCAGACCGAGCAGGTATTAAAAAACATAGCGGCCATCATCGAAGCCGCCGGCATGTCGCTGCAGGATGTAGTCAAATGCACCTGTTTTTTGAAAGACATGAACGATTTTGTAAGATTCAACGGGGTGTATGAAAACTATTTTGGCGAAATTCTACCGGCGCGCGAAACCGTAGAGGTTGCAAGGCTTCCAAAAGATGTACTGGTGGAAGTGTCAGCGATTTGCGGCAAATAGTTCACAGCCAGACAGAACCCATAAATGCCTGGGAAACGTTATACTGTACCACTAGTAGATGAAATATACGCCTTTGTTTGGGTAAGCAATTTATACCAGATTGCCAAACGATATTCACAAAAATCGGCGATTGGGTAAGTATAGCCGATTTATACAACATTCAGATTTTTTAGGTTGCGTTTGACAATACAACCTGTCCGGCTTCAGTTTACTCTATAGAAAAAAACGGCAAACGTAAATTAGATAGCCATATGTAAGAAAGTTAATATGGTTATTGTAAAACGATATTATCCTTTGGGTGCGCCTACCCCTGAACGATAAGTCGAAGGGCTAAGGATTTCAGAGCTAAGCCACTCATTGTTTTCTTCCTATATGTCACGCAATAGTTTTACATAGACGACCCATCCGCAGCAGGAATGGTTTTGGGCAGTATCATGATGTATAAATGTTCAGACGGGTTATTTAGCCTTTTTCTCCGTTCCGCCACATGAATACATTCTTTTCACCGAAAATGTGCTCCGATTCCCTCGTCCGGAAACCGAATCTATTGTACAATCGCTCATTTTGTTCCTGTTCGGTCTCAAGATATGCCAACAATTCGTCTTTATCGACTATCTCGCAAAAGTGAGTCAACAGCTGGCTCCCGATACCCAGGCCTTGTTTTACCGGTAAAACACAAAGAGGGTCTATGTGCCAATGCGGTTCTTTCGGATCATGCTCAGCCCATTTTTTACGGAAGTAAATCACGTTTCGAAATGCTTTACCTCCGAATATCAATCCCGCAAGGGCGGCCAATCCTTTAGGGGTAGACTTCTGGCAATCTGGCCATTGTACCATCCGCATGACCCCGACTATCTGTTCGCCCTCTTTAGCCACTAAAACCTGACCGGGAGCTTTTAATAACATTTTCATTCCCCTTCTCAGGTTTTTAACTTCTTTTTCTCCTTTTCCACCCATAACCGTGCTGGTAAACGGTGTTTGAATAAAGGCTTCGGCGCACAGATTTGCTGCCTCGTCAACCTCTCTGTTTTCAATTGGTGATATTGATGTCTGAATCATGACAAGTATCCTTTTTTAACTCAATGATGCGCGGTTAGCCGCTCGCGCCTCCTGAAAGTTTTCTGTTTTGCCCCAGGATAATATCTGGAGGCAATTCTGTATAAAAAGTTTACATGAAATTTGGTTTTCCGTCAGCAGTTTTGTTATCAGCGTAATTTAAATCGCCTTCTCCCTTGGCGTCTCCATGATGAGCCGCTTCGCGACGCCCATGCAGATCGGGTTCCTGGGCCACAGTGAGGATCTTGTTGTCCATCCATTTATCATCAAGATACCCTAGCGGGTTGGTCCGGGCAGTCTTCCAGTGCCACTGACCTGCAAGCTCTGTGTGGCTATCGGTGGACATCCTGGACTCGCGTTTGGAAAAATTGCCGCTGTCGTGGCAGAGCACCAGACAACCCTTTTCGGCAAAACCTTTAATGGAGTCGTTTATTGACCAGTGGATGGACAATCTATCCTCGTCCAAGTTTGTGAGTTTGGGTTCATAAACCCTTTGTTCCTTCAAGCGATCCATTTTTCCCCGTTGTACCGCCACATTTTCTTTTTGGCCGACGCTGTCTCATCCCGCCATGAAATCAGCATGTACACCCTATCGGAGGTATAAACTGATCTCAGGCTAATCTCAGGTCCATCTTTAGCTTGGACTTTTAGCTCAGGCGCATTTCCCCAAACGGTATCACTGCCGCTTCCGTCGATCCTGGGTGCGGATGTAACCTTTTTTCACTTAATTATGGCTTTAGTCAGTAAAACCAATGCGTTCTTAGGAAGGAATAAAGAATCTAAAAAAAGGTTGACATAGGATCCCACATAGATGCCGATTACCGGTATTCAAGCCTTACTGGTTTGAAATAATCCATAGTGATTTCATTCACACCCGATAATTTCTACTCTCATTAATTCGATCTTCTTTGCAAGGTCGGGTGCGGATTGCCCATATAAAAGATCAGGGGGTTGGCTCAAGCCGTCAGTACTCAGGTAAGCGTCGTATAATTGGTTGCAAGCCTCTTCGAAAGTACCGTTTTCGAAGACATACTTTGCCGTATCAATTTTGTTTTTCAGAATATTCAATCGCTCATCAGCTTCAGAGCCAGAGCCGTGACCCAGCAATGTCCCCTTCTTGATAGATTCATCGATAAAGTATGCGATTTCATGGATATCCAAATTTTCCCAGGGACCAGGCTCCCCTTGCATGTCGCGATACGCAATTATTAACCCGGACATCGATGGCCAGTTTTGATCTGCGTTATGCGTTGATAATTTGGGGGTCGGCCCCTGTGCCGCAGAGATGGTAATTCCCATTGTTGTTAAAGCCGATATCACTGCAACCGCTAAAATTATGTATGACGTTTTCATTTTTTCATCACCTTTGATTTTGGACCATTACTGGGGTTGAACGAGGTTATATGAATCCGATGACTTCACCCCCTTTCTATGCGGATACGCCTCATGGATACCCTATCTCAATTACCGACTATTCATTTTAAACCGACAATTTATGCGGTTTCGATTCAAGCTCCATTGGAACTGTTATAAACATTTTAAACAGCGTCAATCCGAGAACCAGTACAATTGCACCGAGTATGAAATACAAAGGTTGCAAAAAATTGCGCAGACCAACAAACCAGACTTCGATGGTCATAAAAAGGATTAAAAATGTGCCTAACACGGCTGCTAAGCCACCAGCATATCTCTTGCTTAAGAAAGAAAATATGCCACCCAAAACATTGCCAAATCCGATAACTATAAGTAGAACCAAACCAGGGATTAAATAATTTGTGAAAGGTGTGCCATTTAGCCACTCTATCGGAATGTCCGAAGTTCCATTTGGATTTGAAACCAATCTAAAACCACCAGCGATAGCGGTAATGCCAATGAAAGTCTGGAAAGCACCCAAAGAAAATGTTAGCAATCGCTTCTTGGATTTCATCGTTTAACTCCTTTCTGGTTCAATTTGTAAAAATTTCATCTTATCGGCTGTTCAACAACTACAGTTTCAAAAGATTTAATTTTTGCTTAATACTGTGCTCGAAGCTCAGGAGAATCTATGGTCAGCTTTAGCAGGAGTTATCGCTTGAAAAGAAAAGATCGATTCAAAAAGCAGAGGTGTTTCAGTTCAGAATCGAGCATGCCGTAGGTACCACATAGTGGTGTTTTTTGTCAAGATAATTTTACCCTTTTTTAGATTAGGATTAGCAGCAAAAATGCACTCTTTTTTGAGGTTTTATTTTTGATAGGTTTCGTGCCTTAAGCTGGAATTTGGAGGGGTTGAAAATTTGTTGGGTTTATGGGCGCAATGTGCAAATTATCGTGATGATGAGTTCACAGCCGATAGCCATCATTCAAAAAGAATGTGGGCTGCTCATTACCGAATATGCAATAACGGTTGACAACTTCAAGAAATGGGATGATCCCTAAAAGCGTATGGTTCGCATCACTGTTATCAGAATGTTTTGACTGGGGTTGAAAGTTGAATCCAGCATTATTTCTACCAACATGGGGGATGATAACCCATTGCGGCATACAAGCCGCTTTTGGCTATAAACATATTGTACCTATCGTTTATTTCGCATCCTTGGGCAGCTCCGGATTGGCTGCCATCAAAACAACCCGCAGCTTCTGGATATAGTCAGAGGGAAATGTCCAGATCGGCAACTCGGCATCTTTTTCCAGCCCGCGTTCAGCCGGCTTCAAATTATACAGCAGCGAGACCAGCATGTCACTGCTGACCCATGGACTCTTGCGGAAATAGGCATGACCATTTCCGGTTGCCGCCCCTTCAGCTTCGGTGGCATTAATGACTTGTAGATTTTGAGCCTGTCTCAAAAAATCAACCACACCCGGAGAAAATTTGCGGTCTTGCGGCATCTGGCCAAGCCGATCCTGCCGGAAAAGCCATCTTGAAAGGCCCAGGGCCCGATCGGATTTCGACACATAAACCGAGAGGGTTTCGGGTACCTTCAGCAGGCCGTCAACCACATAACCTTCAAAAAAAAGCTGGCGGTCAAAATCACTGCCGACCAATACGACGCGACCGATTCGAAGTTTATTTTGAATGCTTGTTTTTGCCTGCCCGGCATCAAGCATCGCCAGCTGCAACAGCGTGTTGAGAACCACCCGCGTGCCGGCGCTGTAGCCGATGATATGGATGCGCTCGGCTTCCGTTTCTTCAGCCAGGTATTTTAAAAATATTCGCAGATTATGTGCAGTGAGTTCACCGGTTTCGATATCCGCAAAATAAGCCCATCGACTGGGGGTTGACGGCCAGGCATAGGCAATAAACACGCCATCATAGCCGAGAAAGTGCCACAATTCAGTTGCCACCAGCAAGGGGTTCTCAAAAACGACTTTGTATCCGTGGACATAAATAAAAATATCTTTGCGCCGGGAACTATTCAATTTGGCGTTAATGAATGCCGCATAACGCTCGGCCGGCTGCCGGGGACCCGGCGGAACCATTGCAGGATCGGTAAATTCGGTAATACTTCGATCCAGGATACCCAGTTCTTCTACCCCAACAACTTTTAGTGGATAATTGTCCGTGCGGTTTTTAAGCAGCGACATGCGTCGCGCTTCCTCCCAGGATATCCCTTGCGGGCCCATTTCGATCCGGGCGGATCCCAGCCGGGTTAAAGACCCGCGTTGGTGATGGCGAGCAAACGACGCCTGAACACCAAATCTGTTATCTTTATCATCGTAATTCTATTTGATTTTGAAAACGGGAGGATTTCTGAATTCTAACGTTACGCCATTGCACAATTGGGTCGTGGCGTTTACATAAAATCCGTCAGATCAAATAATAGAAGCGATCTTCATTCTTCTGTCATCGGATCTCTTTCGACTACCATCTGCTCACCATCTCCAGCGAATGGGGGCATTTCTTCAGCACGCTGGGACCTGGCCACCACTGAATTTCTGACATCTCTGATAATCAGGTATAGCGCCGGCACGTAAAGCAGCGTCAGCAAAGTTGCCGCCAGCAGTCCAAAACAAATGCTGATCGCCATCGGGATTAAAAACTGGGCCTGGAAACTGGTTTCCAATAGAATGGGCAGGAGCCCGGCGATGGTGGTAATGGAAGTCAGCAGAACCGGTCGGAACCTGGCCTTGCCGGATTCCACTACCGCTGTTTCAACATCGACACCGCTGCGCACCGCCCGATTGATAAAATCGATTAAAATCAGAGCGTCGTTGACCACAATTCCGGATAGGGCCACAATTCCAAAAATACTGATGATGGTAAATTCCATTCCCATGACCAGGTGGCCGAAGACCGCCCCGATCAGGCCGAAGGGAATTGCCATCATGATAATCACCGGCTGGATGTAAGAGCGGAACTGGCTGGCCAGC
>JBFFCW010000022.1:0-19757 GCA_041559695.1 Desulfobacterales bacterium | reverse complement strand
GGTGCCCTTTTAGGCGGACTCAGTTTTATCAGTATCTTTAAAATTCACCGCAACGAAACCACCTGCACCCAGTGCCGGCAGTGCACCGGCATCTGCCCGGTGGACATAAAGGTCCACAAAACCACCGGCGTGATCTCCGATGAGTGCCACGGGTGCCTGAAATGCGTGGCCGTCTGCCCCGAAAAAGACACCCTCTATATTTCAGCGGCCAAAAGATCCGGTATTTTAAATCCGCTGCTTTATGCGGCCGTCATTTGCCTGCTTTTTATCGGCGGGTCGGTTATCGGCCGATCGTCCGGCCACTGGCAGACCCGCATCTCAAATTATGAATACTCCTTCCATGTCGCCCATCTGGACACCCCGTTTTATCAGCACAACCGCGGTCAGGTGCCGGTTTACAATAAGCAGGCCTGGATGATGATGATGGAAAGAATCAAGAAATCCAAGAGTGCCTGGCGCAAGGGACAGCGGTTAAAGGATTAGGTGTATTTAAGAAAGGCGGAATGCAATTATTTTAGGTTTCGCGCGATGCCCTGTATTTTTTCCCAATCAAAATCAAGTACTTGTCCCTGAGATGAGGGGAGATAACCTGAATGATCTCCATGAAGCCGCCACGGACGAAGCGAACAGCGAGGATCATAATGGTGGCAAAAATAAGAAGGCTGTATCCGCCCACCCAGCCCCTGAGAAACTCTGCAACGATCACCACGAAAAACGACCCCAGAATCGGTCCGTAGACCGTACCCAGCCCCCCGATAATTACGATCAAACAAACTTTGCCCATCTCATCCAGGCCGCCGATGCTGGGATCGATCAAATTGAAATAGTAGGTGTAAAAAGCGCCCGCCACCCCGGCCCAGGCACAACCGAATGCAAAACCGAAAACCTTCCAGAACCGGGTTTTAACCCCCATGCTTTCAGCGGCATCAATATCGTCACGGACCGCAAAAAGGTAAAGGCCCCAGCGCGAGTGATACAGGAGTGCTGAAACCACAAAGGCAAGCGCCATCAGTCCCAGCCCGATAAAATATCCAACCAGTTCGGCATTGGGCCCGGAAACAAAGGAAGGGGCCAAAAATCCTCCGGTGCCGCCGGTGATCTGGTGTTCGGCCTTAAGAACCACATTGACCACCTCTGCAAAAGCCCAGGTCACCAAGCACAGGTAAAAGCCGCGCACCCTTAAAATGAGCAACCCGATCAATACACCGATAAATCCTGCTGCCAGGCCGCCGGCCAAGAGCCCCAGAAAAGGCGACAGGCCAATGTGCTCGGCCAGCAATGCCGCCGTGTATCCCCCGATAGCCGGAAAAGCCACATGGCCATATGAAAAGAGTCCCGTATAGCCAAAAATAATATTCCAGCCGATGGTCAAGATGGCATAATAGCAGAACAAACTTACCACCATGGTCCACACAGAAGGCAACACCCACGGTGCAATCAGGCCCAGTGCGATTATGACGGTGGCAATGATAATTTCGTTTCTTTTCATAAGACATTCAATCTGCTATTTTTGTCCGAAGAGCCCCTGGGGCCTGAACAGGAGAAAAAACGCCATCATCAAAAAGCCGATGGCGTCCTTGTAGGCCGATGAAATGTAAAAAGCACCCAGGGTCTCGGCGACGCCGAGCATCAACCCGGCCACCAATGCGCCCGCGATGGAACCTAAACCGCCAATGGCCATGACCTCATAGCTTTTAACCAGAGGAGAGCCGCCGATCGTAGGCGATAAGGTAAATATAGGGGCAACCAGGGCACCGGCTGCCCCTGCCAGTGCGCAGGCCACACCACAGGAAATCCAACTTTCCTTGCCGATATCGACGCCGTTTATCTTGGCGCCTTTGCGCGACAGGGTAATGGCCCTCCAGCCGCGCCCCCGCCATGACTTCTTTATAAACAGGGCCAAGCCCAGGACCAGCAGCGCGGAAACAATGCCGGCCAGCACCTCGTTTCCACTGATTTTGACCCCCAGGATGTGGACATCAACCGGAATATAGTCGGGTGGTTTATGACGAAAAGGTCCAAAGACTTTAATTGCCAGCTGCCGAAAAAAGAGCAGCAATGCAAATGTCAGGATCAGGGCATAATCCATCGGCTTTTCGATTTCTTGCGTATGGATGGGGCTCAAAAGCAGTTTCTCGACAACAGCGCCAAGTAAAAATGTAATGGCGATGGCTGCGGGCACTGCAAAATAAAAGGGCAATCCCAACAGCGTCATCGAATAGTATGCCATATAGCCCCCGATCATATAGAACTCACCGTGGGCAAAATTGATGATCCGCATGACGCCGTTTAAAAGCGCCAGCCCAACACCCATGAGCGCGTAAACCAACCCTATGGTTATGCCGCGTATAATCAGTTCCAATAACATGCGCACATCTCCCGAAACAACATCCCGGGGCTGGCGCTTACCCCCGGGATGTTTTGATCAGGTCAGATACGGTTAGGGGTAAATTTCCTCGCGTTTGTACCCTTTGCCTTCAACGGCAGTCAACTTGTTGATGAAAAGCTGATGCCCCATCCACTGATTCCAAATCGGCCCCGGTCCTTCCCTGCGTTCAAAGGTAATCAGGCCCGTGGTGCCTTCAAACTTTGTGTCCTTGAGCCCTGCAGCCACATCTTTGGGATCAGATGATTTGATCCGCTCCATTGTCTCTGCCAGAATCATCACCTCGTCATACAGAAAAAGGGCGAAAACCGGCGGATCCATGTTGTATTTGGCCTTGTAGGCTTTTTTAAATTTTTCCCCTAAAGGAGACAGCTTAAGCTTATCCGACTCAAAGGTGGCGTAGGTTACACCGACACCCTTATCTCCCAGGATTTCCTGAAAGGCCGGGTAGGTGGGCCAATCCCAACTGCAAAGGATCTGGATCCCGGGGGCAAGACCGATTTCATGCGCCTGTTTGGGTATCAGGTTGGTGGCCTCATAAACCGCGGCGATAACGAGGAGTTCCGGCTTGGGCGATTTGGCCTTCAGTTCCAGTAGCTGGGGCTTGAGATCCGTCGCCTCTTGCGGGTAGCCGATACTGTATACGCTTAGCCCTTCGGCTTTGGCAATTTTTTCCAGGTATTCAGCAAAACCGGTACCAAAGGCATTGGTTTCATACAGGATGGCCATGGTCTTGAAATTTTGCTTTATATAAGGCAGGGCCAGCTGTGCGATTTCGGCGTTAAACGGCCCCACGCGATAGATATAATCCGAATGACCTGCAGTTAAATCATCGGTCCAGCTGTAATGAAGCATAATCGGCACCTGCAACTGGGTGGCAACCTTCGCCTGAGCCACCGCAACCGAGCTGTGCCACAGCCCCACCACGGCGGAGACTTTCTCGGTGGTAATCATTCGCTTGATTGCGATGACCCCGGCGGCCGGTTTGCCCTCGTCATCGGCGGTGACCACTTCAACTTTTTTGCCCAGAATTCCGCCTTTGGCATTGAGCTCCTCTACGGCCAGTTCGACGGTTTGCACGTTGATCTTGCCGGATCGAAAATCACCGGTTGACAGGGGTGTCACCAGACCCAATTTGATGGTATCGGCGGCCATCGTGCCGAAAGGGAGAAAAAAAAGGGTAAAAGCTAAAATTACAAGAGTAAAAAAAATGGGTTTTTTCATAGAAACCTCCTTTTGGTAATGTTGTTGTTGTTGTTAGAGCCCCAAATAATTTTTCTTGATATGCTCATTGCCTAGCAGGTCTTGGCTGGCCCCCTGCATGGCAATTTTGCCATTTTCAAGCAAGTAGCCTCGCTGACTGATTTTGAGTGCGTGAAAGATGTTCTGTTCGGTCAATAAAATGGTGGTTTTCTCTTCCTGATTGATCCGGACGAGCACGCTAAGAATGTCTTTAACGACCAGCGGCGCCAAGCCCAGGGAGGGCTCATCAAGCAAAAGCAATTGGGGGTTGCACATCAGACCGCGTCCGACGGCCAGCATCTGGCGCTCTCCACCACTGAGGGTTTCTTCCTGCTGCTTTTTGCGTTCAGCTAAAATGGGAAACAAATCAAAAACAAATTCCCTCTGTCGCTTTATGTTTCGACGCGATGTTTTAGGATAAGCTCCCATTAAAAGGTTCTCTTCGACACTCATCTGTCCAAAAAGCCAGCCTTCCTCCGGTACCAGCGCCAGGCCTAAGGAAGCGATTTTATAAGCCGCAAGCCCTTGAATGGGGCGGTTTTTAAAGGATATTGCACCTTGTCCCGGAACCAACATGCCGGCGATGGTTTGTAGCAAGGTTGATTTTCCCGCGCCATTGGGACCCAATATACAGACAAACTCCTCTGTTTGAATCTCGAGCGATACGGCGTAAAGCGCCTGGAGGCCGTCGTAAAAGACATTTAGGTTTTCGATATTCAACATTTCTCGCCTACTTTTTCTCAAACTTGTATTCTTCTCCCAGATAGGCCTCTATCACTTTTTCATCGTTGGCAATATCAGCCGGGCATCCATCGGCGATAAGCGCACCCTGATGCAGGCAAAAAATGTGATGGGCGGTCTCCATAATGGCGCTCATGACGTGCTCAACCCACAGGATGGTGACTTTGAACTCCGAATGAATCCGGGCCAGAATCGCCATCATCTCTTTGGTCTCGGAAGGGTTCAATCCGGCAATGGTTTCATCCAGCAGCAACAGTTTGGGATTAACCGCCAAAGCACGGGACAGTTCCAGAAGCCGTCGTTCCTGAAACGTCAGGGTTTTGGCTAAACGGTTGCGCTTGTCCCATAATCCGACCAGATCAAGCAGCCCTCTAAAATCCACCTGTCCCGGTTTGGCGCAGACCTGGAGATTTTCAAAAACGCTCATATTCATAAAAGGTCGGGGGATCTGGTAGGTGCGTCCGATGCCGGCGCGGCAAATTCGGTGTGGACGCATGCCGGAAATGGGATGATCCTGGAAGAGGATTTTACCCTGGGTCGGTTTATAGACGCCGGTAATGCAGTTGATCAGGGTCGTTTTCCCGGCACCGTTGGGCCCGATCAACGCCACGATCTGATGCTTGATGATATTGAGGCTGATATTCTTGAAGACCACCAGGCCTCCAAAAGCCATTGAGAGGCTTCTGACATTGAGGATTGCGTCCGGGTTAGAATTCATAGTGTTTCCCACGAAATTAACCGTCTCTTTTCAAGCGTTAATACGACCGGATAAACCAGACTGAAAAAAGGGGGCCTCAAATGCATCAAGATCAGCAAACAAAATTTTGTGAATGTAATATATCAGATGCATATATCTAGAAAGAAAGCTTCTGTCAAGAAAAAAATAAAAAAGACGAGACTGTTGTTAAGGTAAATATTACGAAGAGGCTAATTTAATCATAAATTATTGTTATTACATTTAAATTTAATATACTTGACTATGTTGAGATTCAACGGGTTACAGCAAAAATAAATAAAAAATTTCGAATATAAAGTCCTTGACAAGAGGTTTTTGGTATGTAATATATCACATTCACATGATTATCGCCCAATTCCCTTGAGCATTGCCCCAATAAGGCTAAAACGCAATACAAATGCAAAGGGCTAATAACATGCCAAGATTCGAAGCCATCAAACAGCCGGAATCGCTATCCAAAAAAGCGTATGAAGCGATTCGCAAATCCATCCTCTCCGGGGACTGGAAGATTGGTGAAATCTACAATGAAAAAGCGATTGCAGCGGATCTCGGCATTTCCCGTACGCCGGTCAGGGAGGCGCTATTAGAACTTGCTTCCCGGGGTCTCGTCATATTTTTACCTCGCAGGGGCCTGATGGTCAATCGCTTCACCCGGCGTGATGTCGACGAAATTTTCGAATTAAGAAAAGCCATCGAGCTGGCAGCGGTGGTAAAAATTACGAAAACATCTCCTCCGTTTGATCTTTTTGAAATCGAAGAATCCTTGCTACAGCAAAAAAAAACAGCAACACAAAAAGATTATCTTGCATTTATGGAGGCTGACAGATCGTTTCACACCTATTTCAGCAAATTAACCAACAACCGCCGCCTCATCGCTATCCTGGAAAACCTTAGAGACATGATCCATTTGATGGGTACCAAAGCCCTGTCCTTGGAGGGCCGCGCGCTGGTCGTCATCGAAGAGCACCAGGTGATTTTTGATGCCGTTAAAAAAGGAAATGTCGAAGAAGCCCGTCGAGCCATGGAAATTCATTTGGAAAAAAGCAAACAAGCGGTTGAAGAATCCGAACTTTAAAAATCGAATTCGTTTGTTCAAATTGGGTTTTTGACTACAAGTTTCTCATCATACCATAATCAGGAGGGAAAAATGCGTATTCGATCTTTTGACTACTGGGAAGCGCCCAGTTTGGACAAGGCTCTGACCGAACTCGAAATTTCCGGATCGGATGCCAAAGTCATTGCCGGCGGCACCGACCTTGTTTTAAACATGAAAAAGAAAAAAATCCTGCCCAGCCGGGTCATCAGTCTCCACAACCTTAAAGAACTGGATTTCGTTCGAACGCAAGATTCTGAAGTTCGCATCGGCGCCTTGACCCGCCACGCCGATATTGCTGCCGACCCTTTGCTGAAAACGCATCTTCCGATCCTGTGTGAAGCGGTCGGCCTGATCGGCTCGTGGCAGATTCGCAATGTCGGTACGATCGGCGGCAACATCTGTAATGCCTCTCCAGCTGCTGACTCGGTCCCTCCGCTGATGGTACTGGGCGCACAGCTCATTGTGGCATCGAAAACGGCGGAGAAAAAAATTTCCCTTGATTCGTTTTTTAGCGGCCCGGGTGAAACCGTTTTAGAAACCGGTCAAATTTTAAAAGAAATCATTATCGAGCTTCCCAAACAGCGTTCAGCCGGATGTTATTTAAAACTGCGCAGAAGAAAAGCGGTGGATATATCCCTGGCCGGTGTGGCGTTTCAAGCCGAAACCACAACCGATGAAAGGCGGCTTGCCAGAGTCGCCATTGCATTGGGCGGCGTGGCGCCCACCCCCATTCGGGTGCCTCAAGCAGAAGCGATTCTCACGGGATTGTCCGTGGATGAAGCCATGACAAAAATTTCGGATTGCGCCAGAATCGCTGCCCAAGCAGCCAGTCCCATCGACGATGTGCGTGCTTCAGCTTCGTATCGTCGCACCATCGTCGATGTTTTTCTTCATCAAAGCGCACAAAAAGTGCTGCGCAAGCTCAAAAACGGCGGAGGAAGTTAGACATGCGTGTTCCTATCCATATCATTGTCAACGGGGAAGAATATCATCTGGAAGTCAAACCCAATCGGGTTCTGCTGGATGTGCTGCGTGAAGATTTAGGCTTGATCGGCACGAAAAAAGGATGCGGTCTGGGCAAGTGCGGGGCATGCACCATTTTACTGGACGGCCGACCGATTCATTCCTGTTTGCTTTTGGCCGCCCAGGCAAACAGAAGAGAGATCACAACGATTGAGGGCATCGCCGCGGAAGAACCGCATCCGCTTCAGGCCGCTTTCGTCGAAAAAGGCGCCGTTCAGTGCGGTTTTTGCACGCCGGGCATGATCAATGCCGCCAAAGCCCTGCTTGACGCCAACCCGGATCCCGATGAAGCCGAAATCAAGTTGGCAATTGCCGGCAATTTGTGCCGCTGCACCGGTTACAACCAGATCGTTTCGGCAATCCAATCCTGCACCCCATCAACGTCAGATCGCCCGGCAGCGGCACGGGGAGAATCAAATGAGTGAATTAGACCGTGAATTAGACATTGTCGGCAAGTCCTATCCCCAGATCGATGGGATGCAAAAGGCCATGGGCAAAACGAAATTCGTTACGGACTTGGTCTTGCCGGGCATGCTCTATGGGCGCACGCTGCGCAGCCCCTACCCTCATGCGAATATACAAAACATTGACACTTCCAGGGCCCGGGCCCTTACCGGCGTTAAAGCGGTCGTCACCTATGCCGATACCCCGGGCATCAAATTCGGACCCCGCTCGGAAGACTGGACCATTTTTGCCGGGGACAAGGCCCGCTTTTACGGAGATGAGGTTGCTGCTGTTGCCGCCATTGATGAAGATACGGCCGAGGAAGCCCTGGAGTTGATCAAGGTTGAGTATGAAGCGCTTCCTTTTGTAACAGATCCGCTGGAAGCCATGCAGCCTGGAGCTCAGCTGGTCCACGATGATAAGCCGGCGAATATCGCAGCCGAGTTCAAAGTTGAAGCCGGTGACGTCGACAGGGCCTTTGACGATTCCCACATCATCTATGAAGAGCGTTACTATACCAACCAGGTATACCAGGCCTATATGGAACCAATGGCTGCGCTTGCCGAGGTTGATCTGTCCGGACGGATAACGTTGTGGACCGGAACCCAGATCCCGAACATGATGCGCATGACCTACGCCAAGGCACTGGGCATTTCACCGGATAATATCCGGGTCATCGTTCCCGACTACGGCGGAGCCTTCGGCGCCAAGATGGAAAACAACATCCATCTCGTCGCCGCAATTTTGGCCCAAAAGGCGCAAAAACCGGTGAAATTGGTCAACACCCGACATGATGATTTTATCGCCGGCAACCCGCGGGTGCCCATGTACATCGACATCAAACTGGGCGCCACCCAAGCGGGTGTCCTAACGGCCAAAGAGGTAACGGTTGTCGGTTCAGCTGGCGCCCGACTGGTATATTCCATGGTCATCGTGGCGACGGCCTGCTACCGGGTTGACTCGCTGTATCGTTTTCAGCATGTGCGTTCAAAAGGGTATACCGTTTATACGAATACGGTGCCCACGGCTTGCTTTCGCGGTTTCGGCAACTCTCAGATGACCTTTGTGCTTGAATCGGCTTTAGACATGATCGCCGATCAGTTGAACATGGATCCGGCTGAACTGCGCATCAAAAACGGTATCGGACCCAATGAAACCAGCATTCACGGCTGGAAAATAACCAGCTCGGGCTTGAAAGACTGTGTCATCCAGGCCACGGAGAAGGCGGATTGGCAGAAGAAGCGGCAGCAAAAAGAACCACTCAAAGGAATCGGGCTTGCCTGCTGCAATCATGTATCCGGCAACCGTCCCTTTGCCCGTGAGTTTGACGGCGGCGCAGGAATCGTCCGGGTTGGCAGGGACGGCCGGGTGACGGTATATCACGGTGAATCAGATATGGGCCAGGGGCAGAAGACCACATTTGCTCAGATAGCAGCCGAACGTCTGGGCGTTCCGCTGGAGATGGTTCATGTGGCGGATGTCGATACCGACATATCCCCTTTCGGTCTGGGCAGTTTCGCGACCCGGGGAACATTGATGGGCGGCAACGGCGTGCTGGCTGCCGCCAAAGATGCCTTCAGACAACTGGCGAAAATCGCTGCGGAAATACTTGAAGCCAGAGTTGAAGATATTGAATGTCGCCAGGGTAAGTTTTTTGTCGACGGTTCTCCGGAAAGGAGTTTGCCGTTTCGAGAGGTCGCTGCCCAGGCGACCTTTGCCCGGCATGGGGCGCCGGTGGTGGGAACCGGATTTTACAAACCACCGACGGTGTTGCCGGATCCCGATACCAAGTATGGTAATATTTCTCCGGCCTACCCCTTTGCGTGCCAGATTGCCGAGGTTGAAGTCGATCCCAACACCGGCCAGGTATCCGTGACAAATTTTGTTGCCGCCCACGATGTCGGCCGGGCCATTAACCCGATGGCTACGGAAGGACAGATCCGGGGCGGTATAACCCAGGGGCTGGGCTGGACGCTGATGGAAAACATGGCTTATGAAAACGGCGAGATCATCAACCCTGATTTTGTTGATTACATTGTTCCCAGTGCTTTGGATGTCCCGGATATAAAACCGATCCTGGTAGAGCCCGTTGAGCCCAACGGCCCCTATGGCGCTAAAGGCATCGGCGAACCGGCCCTGAATCCAACAATGGCGGCCATCACCAATGCGATTTACAATGCCACCGGTGTCAGGGTTAAAAAGCTTCCCGTCTCGCCTGAAAAATTACTGTCTGAGCTTAAAAAGAAAGAAGCAGCAGATTGAAAATCAATCAATCGCATTTTTATGACACGGAGACGTGTGCCTAAAAAGGAGGATGAAGAATATGCCTAAACCTGAAATTGAATTTAAAGACTACGACACCCAATACGAATGGGGTCCGGTGGAGGGGGACACCCTGGGGATTAAGGAAAAAATTCTAAGCTCCGATCCGGACACCGGAGATTATACGCGCATGCTGAAGTTTCCGCCCGGTATTGAAACCTCGGAGACGTTGGTCCATGATTTCTGGGAGGAGGTCTTGATTGTGGAGGGCAGCCTTTATGACATCGCCAAGAAAGAAACCTATCTGCCGGGGTTTTATGCCTGCCGCCCTCCAGGAATGATCCACGGTCCATATAAAATCCCTTACGGGTGCGTAACGTTTGAAATCAGATACCACAAAAAATAAGCCGAATTAATGAATCATCCGGGATGATGGCGTCTTGAACAGAATCTCTTAAAATAAGGAGAATAAAATTGGAATTGGAAGTTGTGCTGGAAACAAAACAGGAGCGCCGGCCGCTGATATTTAGTTACAACCGGATGGTCAACGCCGGATATGTGGGCAAGAACCAGGAAGAAGTTCGCCGACACATCCAGGAGTTGGCCGAAAAAGGCATACCCGGTCCGACTTCGACACCGACGCTGTATCCTGTGGTATGCACGGCGCTGACAACAGCGTCAGGGATTGAAGTATACGGAAGCCAGACCTCAGGAGAAGTGGAATATGTTCTGCTTGTTGTCACCGAAGATGAAATCTACGTTGGCCTGGGCAGCGATCATACGGACCGGCATTTGGAAGAAACCGATATACCGCGTGCGAAACAAATTTGCCCAAATTTAGTGAGTCGAACGGTTTGGCCCTTGAGTGCGGTTGAGGACCACTGGGATGACTTGCTCCTGAAAGCCACTGCAGTGAATCATGGGGAAGAGATACCTTACCAGGAAGGAAAACTCGCTTTGCTCTTGAATCCGTCTGAGTTGCTGTCATTTGTAAAAACGAAAATCCCAGGACCGTTGGAAAATTTGGTCATTTTTTCAGGAACTATGGGAATGCTGACCGGGGAATTTGTCTTTGCTGAAAAATTTTGGGCCCAACTCATTGACGAGAAGCTGAATCGGCATATCGAAATCTCTTATGATATAAACCCAATTGACTACCTTACAGTAGAGTAGAAACAAGCGAAGGAAACGATGAAATTCGCATCCATTCAAATGTCCGTCGTTGAAGGAGACAAAACCGCCACGATTGACAAAGCCATCAAAAATATTCACCGCTGTGAGGGTGCCGATCTGATCATATTGCCGGAGATCTGGAATATCGGCTTTATGAGCTTTGATCGCTACATCCCCGAAGCCGAAACCAGCGACGGCCAGACGTTGACACGGTTGCGTGAATCAGCAAAAAAAATCGGTGTTTATCTGCATTCCGGCAGCTTCGTGGAAGAAAAAAACGGTAAATACTACAATTCCAGTTATCTGATATCGCCTGAAGGCAAAATTCTGGCCAACTATCTGAAGATACATCTGTTCGGCTATAATTCCCGGGAAACTCAGCTTCTAACGCCCGGAGACACCATCGTTGCGGCTGAAACGCCTCTCGGCAAAATCGGACTGGCCACCTGTTATGATCTCCGATTTCCGGAGCTGTTTCGCAAAATGGTCGCACAGGGAGTCGAAATATTTCTTGTCTGTTCAGCCTGGCCGTATCCCCGACTGGAGCATTGGCTGATGTTAAACAGAGTGCGTGCCCTGGAAAACCAGTGTTTTTTGATGTCGTCCAATTCCGTGGGGCTTAATCAGGGCATCCAGCTCGTCGGCCACAGTATGATCATAGATCCCTGGGGGACGATTCAGGCCAGTGCCGGCGATAACGAAATCATTATAAAATCCGAAGTTGACCTGGACAACTTAAAGGCTGCTCGGCAACAGTTTCCGGCACTGGCCGACCGCACGGACTGGCTGAACAAAGCAAGCAAAAAGGAGAATTAGCATGGCAAACTTAGAAATAGATTTTTGCGGCGTTCGGATCAAAAACCCCTTGGTAGCGGCATCCGCCGAGCCCACCTTAAACGCAAACAATATGAAAAAATGCATTGATACCGGCGCCGGCGGCGTGATTGCCAAAACCATGACCGACTCACCGGAAATGCGAGAACTGACGACCCGGGCCAAGTGGCGCTTTTTAAACCAGCGCCATGAAGTCTGTCGCGGAAAAGTCCCCCGCAGTTTCAGCCTTTACAGTCGCAGCGGTCTGGCAATCGAGCCGCCCGAAGACTTTGTCAAAGAAATCAAAGAAACACTGAAATATGCGGCTGAGAATGATGCGACCGTCATCGGCAGCATCGGTTCCATTGAGCTCGACGGCTGGGTGACGCTGGGCAAGCAAATGGAAGATGCCGGCGTGCCGCTGATTGAATTGAATTTTGGCTGCCCGCATCCCAAACTCATGCCCGGCGTACGCACCGGTATGAATGTCGGCCAGGATTTTGATTATGCCTGTGAGATCACGCAAGCCGTAGCCGAAGCCCTGACCGTCCCGATCATGATCAAAGTCACCCCACAGGTGGCCGATCTGGTGGCGTTTTCCGGGAGGCTCAGAGATGCCGGTGCGGCAGCGGTTACCCTGACCAATCGCTTCATCGGCTTTGTCCCCGACATCGAAACCGGAAAGCCGTTGATATACGGTCAGGCCGGTGTCGGCGGTCCGTGGACCAAGCCGTTGACCCTGCGCTGGATCAATGAAGTTAGGAAGGCTTATAACGGGGAAATTTTTATCGCCGGAACCAACGGTGCCTATGACTGGCGCGACATCGTCATGTTTATCATGAGCGGCGCCCACATCGTGGAAATGTGCTCGGCGGTGATGTGTTACGGCTACAGCTGGCTGGGAAAGCAGGTCGAGGGCTTGGAAAAATTTATGGACGAAAAAGGCTACGGCAGCATCGATGAAATGCTCGGCATCGCATCAGACGCCGCCATGGCCTACTGTGATATGCCCGCTGAAAAAGCACATGTCGTTGCTGAAAACTGTATCAACTGCAAGATGTGTCTTAAAGTCTGTTTCGCCAACGCCATGCAGGATGGGAAAGACAATACATGGGTGAATGCCGACAATTGTATCGGCTGCGGCGGTTGTTACTCGGTATGCCCGGCTGAAGGTGCCATTGAGATCGAAGTGGTATCTGAATCTGAAACCTGCGAACCGATGGTACAGCACTAGCTGAAATTAAGCTTCCCGATAGAATCGATAATGTCTGTCAATTGATACGGTGACGTTTATGAAACCGGTTATTCAATTTTTGTCCGATCAAGAAGTCAAACTCCTTCACAATCAGGCTTTGCAGATCTTAAATGAAATCGGCATGCGCCTGCCTCACGAGGCGGCGCTTGAGTTGATGTCTCAAAACGGGGCTGAAATTGTGGATGAAGATGTGGTGCGGTTTCCAAAGCGATTGGTGCAAACCGCCATCGAAGCGTTAGCGAAGCGAAAAGATGTTACCCTGTATGCTCGCGATCCAAAACAGGACGTAACCTTTGAAACGCACCAACCCGCGCTGGCGTGCATGACCATGGCGGTAAACGTTATTGATCCGCATACCCGGCAGAAGCGCTCGGCAACCGATCAGGACCTAGCAGCCTTGACGCGCATTGCCGACCAGCTGGAAAACATTCGCGTCAACGGCGGCCTGGTGACACCCCAGGAAGTTCCAGGGGAGTTTAACGATTGGTATACATGGGCAACCACCATAAAAAACACAACTAAACACATTACCGGCGGGATGCTCGGAGCCCGCTGTGTTCAGGACGCTGCAAAAATGGGAGCCATTGCGCTCGGTGACGAGAACCGCTTCCGCGAAAGACCGTTCATCTCGGGCTGGGTTCTGACCCTGCCGCCCCTCGGAATCGATTCAGCGTCCCTGGAAGCGCTGATGGAAATGAGCCGCTGGAAAATACCGGTCATACTGAGCTCCGGTCCGATTCTGGGGACATCTTCACCGGTAACTTTGGCCGGCACCATCGCCCAGGCACATGCAGAAATTTTAGGGTGCATCACCGTATCCCAGCTGACAAATCCCGGAGCCCCGATCGTATACACCAGCTTTGCGCGCGGCATGGATATGAAAAGCGGCAATATCTCCATGGCCTGTCCGGAATTCGGCATTTTGAAAGTCGCATTGGCTCAAATGGGAAAATATTTGGATCTGCCGATTCGGATGCCATCAATGCTGAGAGATTCCAAGGTGCTGGATGCCCAGTCAGGGTTTGAAACCGGTATGATCGGTACCGTAACCGGACTGATTGCAGATTTAATGGACGGCATGCAGCTGGATATGGATCTGGTAGTCGATTTTCCGGATCTCGTATTTTGTGATGACTGTATGGCAGGCATCCGCCGCATAGCCAGCGATCTCGTGGTTGATGAAAATTCGCTCGCTTTGGAAGTGATGAAAGCGGTCGGTCCCGGAGGCATGTTTCTCAGCCAAGACCATACTTTCGAAAATTTCCGTCGAGAATTATGGACGCCAAAACTGCTGGAGCGCAGAAATTGGGATTTATGGGAAACAGACGGCTCCCAGGATATTTTTAAAGTCGCTGAAAAGAAGGTCCTTGAAATGCTGGCCGAAAAACCGGCTGCTTTGCTGTCAACAGCGGCTGAAAATCAAATTGATGAGGTCGTCAGGATGACCCAGAGCAAAAGCATCGATCCTTAATTTAAGCAAAAATCTTTTTTAGGCAAAAACGAAATATTGCGTTCCGGTCGCCAGGGGGCTTTACTGATGGCAACATCAGATGGAGTTAGCGAATAATTCGCGACAGGCGCTCAACACCTTCCAACAAATCTGCTTCCCCGTAAAAAGCGAAACAGAACCGCAGGTCGTTAAGCAGGCCTTTGACACTTGAAAACTTGACACCCGGCTGAAAACCCACTCGATATTTTTTGGCCGCTTCAAGCAAGGTTTCGGCATCCGTCTCCTCAGGCAAATGAGACCAGATAAAGTAACCCCCATCCGGATCCGTATAGGTGAGTAAAGGTATGTGTTCGCGGAGTGCTTTGCTCAAGACGGCCTTACGGTTGCGGTAGGTTTTTTTTAGGAACTCCAGGTAATCTTTTTGCAAACCCAGTTCGATCATACTGTTCACAATACTGGAGACAAACGGATTCAATCCGCCGCCGCTATCAAGATAACCACAGACGATAAACGGCTCCAGCAACGACGGTTTGGCCTGCATCCACCCTAACCGCAGCCCCGGCGCAAGAATTTTGGAAAAGGAGCCCAGTGAAAGAACCCGCGCCGAAGTATCGAAATACGTCATCGGCGGCGGTGGCGTAGCTGAATAAGCCAGCATTTGATAGACTTCATCCGCGACGACAAGAAAGCCGTACTTCTCGGCTAAATTGACGAGTTTCTCACGCCGGTTTACAGATAGCGTTACGCCTGCCGGATTATGAAAAACCGGTATCGTGTAAATAAAAACCGGTTTTTGATTTGCCAATTTTTCTTCTAAAGCCTCGATAATTATTCCATCCTCATCAATGGGCGTGCTGATGACCTTGAGTTTATAGTCGGCAAAGATACGCAAAGCGAGAAAGTAGGAGGGCTCTTCAACAATCACCGTGTCGCCCGGTCGCGTGTGAAGCGCACAGATTTGATCCAGCGCCTGGGAAATTCCGGCGGTAATAAAAAGATGGTCCGGATCGACAGCTCGCTCATATTGCGCGCTCAAAAATCGGGCCAATGAATTCCTGAAGTTAGCATTGCCCTGTTGCATGCCATATTGCAATATGTTGCGGTCCCCCTGTTTAAACCGATGCGTGGCTGCCTCAGCCAGCTGCTCTAAAGGCAGAATGTCTACATGGGGTTGACCGATCCCGAAATCAATCCAACCTTCTGGAACACTGATTTGAGCAACTTGAATCTTTGCCATTTTACCTCCTATGCCGATACCGTGTTTTTTTTTTAAGTTAAAGCGTAAGAGAATTTCAGTATGGTGTCAAATGATCAAAATATCCTTGCGGTTTTTCCCGCAACCCATGTGTCATGAAGATATTACAGATATTCTAAAAGCTATCTCAAAATTAGCCGTTCATCTTGGAAGACAGAGAAAAAAGTTTCAGAGGTGCTGGAAAGTTAGACGTGCCTAAAGTGACTAAAATGAGCTAAAATGCCTAAAGTTGAGGAATGCTGCCCGTCGAGAGCCTCAGGGTCGAACGATAATATTTATAAAAAAAGATTGAGCGCCACGCGGCGCAAGCGCCTGCGCTGCGCGAGCGAAACCATAATTTTAAACATTTTAGATCATTTGGTATGATAAGAACTTTTAATAGATTTAAAACTGTGCCATCGGGTGTTAAATACTTTTTTGAGAAGGGTTATCGTATCTTTTTTGACTACTCAAACAGGTCCATTAATTTCTTCAGTCTTTTAACAGCCCGGGGAAGGATCTCTCCAATGCCTTCATAAAACCTCAAATGCGCCTGGGAATCAAAGGGCGTCTCACCTTGGTTAATGATAACCAGCCGGGCACCTGCCACAAGGGCTTCTTTGGGCATCTGCGCCGCCGGGCTTACCACCAGGCTGGAGCCCACCACCACAAATAAATCACTTTTTCGTGAGTGCTCAAAAGATAACGCTAAATCTTTTTCCGGTAGACTTTGCCCGAAATCCACCACACTGGAGGCCAAAGATCCACCGCACGGACAGCGACTTTTCGCGGTCGCCTGATCGATAGTTTGCCGGCAGCGGGTGCAGCGCAATTTCGTCATATTGCCGTGCAGCTCGGCTAACAGATCGGGTCGAATGCCCGATTTTAAATGCAGGTTGTCCACATTCTGGGAAATTAAAAATTTCAATTTGCCGATTTTTTGCAGCTCTACGATGGCGCAGTGCCCGCTGTTGGGCGCCACCGAATCCCACGAGACGGATTGCGGTCTGGGAGCCAGCCCCTTGTCCCGCCGGGTCCAAACACCGTCCGGTCCTCTGAAGTCGGGCAGTCCGGATTCCGTGCTGATTCCGGCACCGCTAAAGAAAACCGGATATTGTGATTCGTAAAGATACTGGGCCAGATCTTGAATTTTTTTGTCGGTTTTCTTGTCCGGCTTGGAGTTCATAGCGCTTTACTTGTTTTCACCCTCAAAATGGTTACTCTCTGATTACGTATTTAATTAGAAGCGTAATTCTATTGCAGTTTATCGCGGGAAATTCCATGAAATGGAAAATAATAAAAAGAAGACCTAAAATCGAGACGCTTTCGGTATTGTTTACCATATTGATACTCATATGGCTACAGGCAGGAATGGAGCCGGCCCGGGCGAAAACGATTCAGGACCCATCTCAAAAAAAGGAAGTCAAGTACAACCGTCTAAATAGCGAATCCAGCCCGTATCTGCTGCAGCATGCCACCAATCCGGTAGACTGGTATCCCTGGGGCGAGGACGCCTTTGAAAAGGCCAGGAACGAAGACAGGCCGATCTTTCTGTCCATCGGATACTCCACCTGCCACTGGTGCCATGTGATGGCGCATGAATCCTTTGCGGATGCGGAAGTGGCGGCCCTGCTAAATCAATATTTTGTATCGGTTAAAGTTGACCGTGAAGAGCGCCCTGACATCGATCAGGTTTACATGGCCGTCACCCAGACCATGACCGGCCGGGGCGGCTGGCCTAACAATGTTTTTTTAACACCCGATAAACAACCGTTTTTTGCCGGCACCTATTTCCCGAAACAAACCCGCTGGGGCCTGCCCGGTTTGATGGAGCTTCTGCCCAAGATAGCAGAGATCTGGCAAAACGACCGTGAAAATGTTCTAAAAAGCGCCGAGCAGATCACCAATCTTGTGGCCAGCAGGGGCAACTCCAACCCCGGTGATGCTTTTGACCAAAGTATCCTGGATAAAGCCCGCAATCAGCTCGCTGATATATATGATTCCCAATACGGCGGGTTTGGCCAGGCACCCAAATTTCCGACGCCGCACATTTTAACCTTTTTGCTCAGGCGATATCACCACAATGAAGACGCCCAGGCCCTGGCAATGGTGGAAAATACGTTGACCCGCATGCGCTTGGGCGGCATCTACGACCATATCGGTTTCGGTTTCCACCGCTATTCTACCGATGGTCAATGGCTGGTGCCGCACTTTGAGAAAATGCTGTATGACCAGGCTTTGCTGGCAATGGCTTATACAGAGGCCTACCAGGCAACCGGCAAAGAATTTTATGCCCGCACCATTGAAGAAATTTTTGTCTACATTTTGCGGGATATGACGTCAAACGAAGGCGGTTTCTACAGCGCCGAAGACGCCGACAGCGAAGGGGTTGAAGGTAAATTCTATTTATGGACCCTACCGCAAATTCAAAAAATTTTAGGCAAAGAAGAAACGGAAAGATTCAAAAAAATCTACAACCTTGAAGATACCGGTAATTTCAAGACACCGGAGACTGAGCAGGCAGACGGCAGCAATATTCTGCACCTCAAAAAGACACTGCCGGATGTGGCCGCGGAATTGGGCCTGACCAAAAAACAGTTTCTTCAGCGCCAGGAAAAAAACCGCGAGCAGCTTTTTCAGATACGCAAGAAACGCGTCCATCCCTTTAAGGACGACAAAATCCTCACGGACTGGAACGGATTAATGATTGCCGCTCTGGCTAAAGCCGGTTTGGCCCTCGACGAGCCTCGCTACATTGCTGCTGCTATTAGGGCGGCTGATTTTTTAATGCTCAAAATGCAAGATAAGAGCCGGCGGCTGGTGAAACGTTACCGCAAGGGAATTGCCGGCTTGCCGGCCCACCTTGACGATTATGCCTTTGTGGTCTGGGGGTTTCTGGAACTTTATGAGGCCACTCTGGAAGCCATCTATCTGCAGGAAGCCATCCGTTTAAACGATCAAATGCTCGAGCATTTTTGGGATCAGCAACGCGGTGGTCTGTTTATGACTGCCAACGATAGTGAGAAACTTTTAATCCGCAATAAGAAAATTTACGATGGCGCCATCCCGTCGGGAAACTCGGTGGCCGCTTTAAATTTGCTGCGCCTGGGCCACATGACCGGCAGCGAAGACTACCTGAAAAAAGCCGAGGGGATCAGCCGGGCGTTTTCCGAATCGGTAAATCGCTACCCGCCGGGCCATGCTCATCTGATGGTGGCCCTGAACTACGCACTGAATCCGAGCTACGAGGTCGTCATTGCGGGCCGACCCGCGGCCAAAGACACCCGCGCCATGCTGACGGCATTACGCAAGCCTTTTTTACCCAGCAAGGTTGTTCTGCTGCGCCCGGCCGACAAAAAAGCCGCTGCTGAGATCATTCGCATGGCGCCCTATACGAAATTTATGCTTTCAAAAGACGGGCGGGCCACGGCCTATGTCTGCACCAATTTTGTCTGCAAACTGCCCACCACCGATATTTCACAGATGCTGGCCAACCTGAAAGTGAAAAGTGAACTAGAGTGACTAAAGTGACTAAAGTGACTAAAGTGCCTAAAGTGACTAAAGTGACTAAAGTTGTGGAGTCGCTCCGCTCCATCCTTTTTAAAAAAGATAGAATTCCTCAACTTTAGTCACTTTAGGCACTTTAAGCACTGCTACAGATTATCCAGCAGGGCCCACTCTATAAACTGCCAATCCACCTCCCATGAGCGCTCCCCGTATCCGCCGGCGGTCACATAGGCTCTTGGAATCCTTTGATCTTTTAAGTAATGGTAGACGAGAAGGTCTCGTTCTTTTAGCTGCTTCAACGATAGTTTCAGCTCACCGGTCGAAGGCAGTTCATCTTTTTCATATGGGTCCGATCCGGCCAATACAATTGCCATGTCGGGCGGCCCAATACCGTC